>NZ_JBFUCJ010000201.1:0-6577 GCF_056405295.1 Variovorax sp. P1_H2
GTGTCGCGCCCGGCATCAGTGCGCGGGCGGCGGGCGCGTCGGTGGCGGTCGTGGCCGATCGCGCGCTCGTGCTGTCGCTGATCACGGGCGTCATCGCGCTGCTGGTCGCCTACCTGTCGCTGCGGCATCGGATCCTGCCGGCGAGCAATGGCCTCCTGGTCGAGTGGCAGGCGCAATCCGGCAACGGCCGGAGTGCCGCGCTGGCGGCGGCCGGGACCTTCGACAAGGCCGAGATCGCCCGCGGCACCAGCCGCGACGCGCCCTTTCTCAGCGAGGCGCAGATCGAGCACACGCTGGCGGCCCCGAGCGCGCGGCGCATCGTGTGGTCCAAGGTCTTCGCCATCGTCACGCCGCTGGCCTTCATGGCCGTCATCGCGACCATGGTGCTGCCCAAGGCCATTCCCTCTCTGCCCGAACTCAAGGGCGGAGCCGCGGCGACGCTGGTGGGCGGCATGGCGGCGATGCTGATGATCCTGGCGACGCTGGCCGCGGAAGGCCCACGCAAGATGCTCGACGCCAGCGCCGAGCACATCACCGACGGCTTCGTCTTCGCCTTCAAGGCCATGGGGTCGGTGCTGCCGATCGCCGGCTTCTTCTTCATCGGCGCTGGCGAGACCGCAGGCCCGATCCTCGGCATGGCGGCGGACGCCAAGCCGCCGCACCTGCTGTTCGAGCTGATCCAGAGCGCCCAGCACCTGATCCCGCCCAATCACACCTTCGTCGCCTTCGGGGTGCTGCTGGTCGGAATGATCACCGGCATCGACGGCTCCGGCTTCGCGGGACTGCCACTCACCGGTACCTTGTCCGGGGCGTTGGCGCCGGCCGCCGGCATGGACCCGGCGACGCTGGCCGCGGTCGGCCAGATGGGCGCCGTGTGGACCGGCGGCGGCACGCTGATCGCGTGGTCCTCGCTGATCGCGGTGGCCGGCTTCGCGCGGGTGCCGGTGCTTGCCGCCGTGCGAGCCTTGCTGTTTCCGGTCCTCACCGGTCTGGTCGTGTCCACGGTCTGCGCGGTGATGCTGTGGCCATGACCGGTGCCGCTGCGGCGCACGCCGTGCGGACCGCCTGCCCGCCTCAACGCCGCCGCAGCAGCCAGAAGGCCGTGTAGTCGGCCAGCGCGACGTCCGGGCGCAGGCGGCCGAAGGCCGGCTGGTGATCCTGCGCAAGCTGCCGGCGGCGTGGCGAGGCCTGACACATCCCGGACGCGGCCGCTCTTCAACAATGGCCCGCGGCGCCGATAATCGAAGGCCGACACTGACACTCATGAACATCTTTTCGAAATCCTGCATCTGCCTTCCAGGCACGCGGTCGAGGAGCACGCGATGCCGATGCTCCTCATGATGACCGCCGCCGGGGAGACCCGACAGGTCCAACTCAATCCCCACGACAACAAGGTGGGCCGCGGCGCGACCAACGACGTCATCATCGATTCGGTGCAGGCCAGCCGCGACCATGCGGTGATCGATGTCGAGCAGGCCTTCGTCACGATCACCGACCTCGGCAGCCGCAACGGCACCTTCGTCAACGACATCCGCATCGAGAGCCAGGTGCTCGCGCATGGGGACGCCATTCGACTGGGCAGCTACGAAATGCGCTTCGTCGCGACCGACCAGGAGTTCACGCAGGTCGAGGCGCTGCAGATGCTGACCATGCACGGGCTGCTGGTGAATGTCGGCCACGGAGCTTCGCGCGCCGATGCGCCCACGGCGCCCGGCGTGCCGGTGAGCCGTCGGGACAAGCTCTGAGCGCGTTTCACCCGGGCAGCTGCGGCAGCACGATGACGCCGTCGCGCCGCGTGACGTCCGCCAAAGGACTTTAGAGCCGCACGGCACACCTGCACGTCGGCGCCGAAGCGATCGCACAGATCGGAGGCCGCTCGAGGTCGGCGATCCGGCGGCTCAGCGCGGAGGGGGCGATGTGCTCCTGCGCCGCGGCGCGCACGATCGACCCGGCGCGCGCGGCGTAGACGAACAGTCGGACGCTGTAGGGATCGACGCGGCGCGTCAGGCGGGTCCGGATTTCTTCACAGCAGCTCTTCGCGCACGAACGGCGACAGCATCCAGTTCTTGAAGGCGACGAACCAACTGGCGTCGGGCTCGTCGCCGTGCACGGTCTGGCGGCCCTGATCGTCCTGACTCGTGATGTCGGAGACTTCATCGCGTTGATTTCGGCACTGCCATGGCTCGGGCTGTCGGATTGCACGTCCACGGGGTGACAACGCAGCCCAATTGACCCAAAGAGCATTTCAGATCACGGATTCAGGGAAAAGTCAACAGGAGCATTTTTGTCGACAAGACGCTTTCAATCCCTCACATTGCAATTTCGGGGAGCGACACAAGACGCCTGGGGGGCCGGGGAACGGCTTCACACGGATAGCGCTTGCGCATGTGAGCCTCATGAACCGAGTATTCAGCGCGATATGGAACGCGCATCGTGGCCAGGTCGTCGTTGCATCGGAACACGCAAGAAGCGGCGGGGGGAGCGCGGGCCGTGGCGCAAGTTGCGTCCGCTCGCTGCCCAGGCGTCGCGCATCGCCTGGAACCGGCCGTGTCCCGGTGGTGCCGTGGACGGCGCTTGCAATCGGACTGGCGCTCGCCCCGGTGGCGTTCGGCCAGGTCACCATTCCCGCGGGAACGAATGTCGGCGCTTATCTGAACACCAACCTGAGCGCGGCCAACAACAACTTCGTTCTGGGCGGCGACGCGGTCTGGAACACCAGCGTTCCCCAGACGGCTCCGCGCGCACTGCTGACGCTGGACGGCGCGGGCTACACGATCACCACAGGGGGGATCACCAACAGTTTCCTGCATCCCTCCTCGAGCGTCACGCCGACGACGGCTACGCTCTCGAACCTGGAGTTCCAGGGCACCCCATCGACGGGGTACCCTTTGTTCTACTACAACGGCACCAACGGTTACACGGTCAATCTCAACCTGAACGATGTGACCTTCAACAACTTCACCGGCGGTTCGGGCGTCGAGGGCAGCGTCATGTACATGAACGTATCCTCGACGACCTCCTCGACGGTGAACGTCAAGGCGGGGGGCGCAAACGGCATCACGTTCTCCAACAATGTCGGTGCCGGCGACGCCGCAGGTGCGCTCGCGATGTATGTCGGCACGATGAATTTCGATGGCCGGGTCGTCTTCGATTCCAACGCCACGGGCAACTACGGCGGCGCCGTGTCGATGTATCAGGGACAGGGCGTCCTGACTTTCAACGGGCCGGTGACTTTCACCAACAACCGCGCCACCAACTATTTCGGCGGTGCCATCGACCTCTGGGGCGGCGATTCGAGATTGACGTTCAACGCAGCGACGGATTTCTCGGCGAACTACGTCAGCAGCGGGCAGACTGGCGCTGGCGATCCGCGCGGCGGCGCCATCAACATCGGCTACCTGAGCCCCGGATCGGGCGCCACCATCGTCCAGTTCAACGGCGCCGTCACGTTCGACGGCAACTACATCAATTCGACGGGTGGCGACGGCAATGCCCGGGGCGGTGCGATCAGCGCGTTCGGAAACGGCAGTTCCTACGACTATCGGTACGTCTTCACAGCCCCGGCGATCTTCACCAACAACTTCGCGGTCAAGTCCGGCACCGGGTCGGGCGGCGGCTACGGCGGCGCCGTCTTCTACGACTCGGCTGCTGCGTCGGTGAGTCTGGCCTCGGGCTCGCAGTTCCTGAACAATTCGGCGTCGACCAGCGGCGGGGCGATCTATCTGCAATCGGGCACGGTCACGCTCAACGCGCTGACGGACAACATCCGGTTCGAGGGGAATCGGCAGGGCGTTTCCGTTGCCGGCGGGCGGCCGGTGGCCGGCACCGGCGTGCCGAATGCCATCTATCTGGGGACCTCGGGCAACCTCAACCTGAACGCCAGCGCGGGGCAGCAAATCCAGCTCTATGACCCGATCGGCTCGACGGCCGGTTCCACCGTCACCGTGACCGAGACCGGCGACGGGGAGGTCATCCTGCATGGCGACAACGGCGCGACGTCGCTGTTCGACTCGACTATCCGGGCGAATACCACGGTCCAGGGGGGCAACTTCACGCTCGCGGACGGTGTGAACTATGGGACCGTGGGGGCCGGCACCTTTCTCGTGACCACTGGCTCCGGCACGGCGGGGACCGTGCGAGGCGGCGCCAATTCGAGCCTGCGCGCCCAAACTGTCAACGTGGCCGGTGGCGGCACGGTCGCCGCGACCGGCGGCACTTTGACACTCGACGCGACGACCATCAACTTCCAGAATGGCGCCCTGTTCGGCGGCAACGGCATCCTGGCTGCGACGAACAACATGATCCTGGCGGGAACGGTCACCGCGATCCCCGATGCGGGGAACACGCTGAACGTCTCGGGGCGCTTCACCGGTGCGGGCGGACTCTCGGTGCAGGGCGGCGGCACGCTGATACTCTCGACCCCGGCCAACGCCTACACGGGTGCCACGGCGGTGGGTGCGGGCGCCACGCTGATGGGCGGCGTCACCGGCGCATTCGGCCTGAGTTCCGGCATGACGGTCGACGGCACGCTGGATCTCGGTCAGAACAACCTGAACCAGACCGTCTCCAACCTGGTGGGCTCGGGCGCGATCCTGCTGGGCTCGGCCACTCTGACCGACAACAGCACGGCGGCCACGACCTATTCCGGCAGCATCGCGGGCTCGGGCAGCTTCATCAAGTCCGGCACCGGCAACCTGACGCTCTCGGGCACGGCGAACAGCTACACCGGCGGGACGACGATCCAGGCCGGCGGCGGCACGCTGACGGCGACCAATGGCAATGCGCTCGGCACCGGCGCGGTGGCGAACGGCGCCACCTTCCAGCTCAACTTCGCCACCGACAGCATGCTCGCGAACCTGCTGACGGGCACCGGCGCGTTGCAGAAGACCGGTGCAGGCAAGGCGACGTTGACGGCCGGGAACTCGACCGCCGGCATCGTGACCGTGAGTGCCGGCACGCTGGACTTCGAGCAGACCGGGCTGTTCACCGCGTCGAGCCTGACCACCGGCGCCGGCGCCACGACGCAGATCGGCACGAACGCGCAGCTGAGCCTCTCCGGGACGCTGGCCCAGGCGGCGGGCGCGACGCTGAACGTCGACGTGGGGGCGGCGAATCCGCCGCTCGTCACGGCCAACGCGGCGACGCTGAACGGGACGCTGAACGTCACGGGCTTCGTGGGCTTGGTGCCGGCTCTGGCGAGCGCACTGTCCGCGAATGCCTACACCATCATCCACACGACGGGCGGCGGCATCAGCGGCAACTTCACGTCCTTCAACCCGGCCGGTTCGTCGAGCCCGGTCGACTACCTCACGATCCTCGGGCAGCAGAGCGGCGCCGACTACAACGTGGGCTTCGGCCTGACCTGGCTCGGCGGCACGGGCGGCGGCAACGGCACCTTCACGCTCATGAACCCCGGGGACACCTTCAACGTCGACGTGGCCCTGGGCAACCAGGCGGCCTCGGCGACGGGTTGGAACGGCCAGACCTTGACGAAGAACGGCGCGGGCCTGCTCGTGCTCTCGGCCGACAACACCTACACCGGCCCCACGACGATCAACGCGGGCACGCTGCAGCTTGGCAACGGCGGCACGACCGGTTCGATCCTCGGCGACGTGGTGGACAACGCCACCCTGGCCTTCAACCGCTCCAATGCGATTGCCCTCGCCGGCGCGATCAGCGGCACGGGCACGGTGAACCAGATCGGCAGCGGCACCACGACGCTGACGGGCACGAACACCTACACGGGCATCACGACGATCGCGGCGGGCACCTTGCAGATTGGCGACGGCGGCGCGACCGGTTCGATCGCGGGCGACGTGGTGAACGACGGCGCGTTGCTCATCAACCGGTCGGGCAACGTGGCCTTCGGCGGCGCGATCAGCGGCACCGGTTCGGTCAGCCAGATCGGCGCGGGCGTTGCCACGCTGAGCGGCACGAACACCTACACGGGCGGCACGACGATCGCGGCCGGCACCTTGCAGCTTGGCGCGGGCGGCACCACGGGTTCGATCGTCGGCGACGTGGCGAACAGCGGCACGTTGGCCTTCAACCGTTCGGACGTCGCGGTTTTCGGCGGGGTGATCAGCGGCACGGGCGACGTCGAGCAGTCGGGTGCCGGGACCACGGTGCTGACCGCCGCCAACACCTACGGCGGCGGCACGACGATTGGCGCCGGCACGCTGCAGATTGGCAACAACAATTTCACCGGCAGCATCGTCGGAGACGTGGTGAACAACGGAACACTGGCGTTCGCCCGCACGAACTTCATCACCTTCGCCGGCGTGATCAGCGGCAGCGGCACGCTCTCGCAGATCAGCGGCGGCACCACGACGCTGACGGGCGCGAACACCTACGGCGGCGGCACGACGATCTCCGCGGGCACGCTGCAGATCGGCAATGGCGGCACCACCGGCTCGATCGTCGGCAACGTGGTCGACAACGGCACGCTGGCGTTCAACCGGTCGGACGCGGTGAGCTTTGGCGGCGTCGTCAGCGGCAGCGGGGCGGTGGCGCAGAACGGCGCGGGCACGACCACGCTGACCGGCACGAACAGCTACACGGGCGGCACGACGATCAC
>NZ_JBFUCJ010000202.1:0-6343 GCF_056405295.1 Variovorax sp. P1_H2
GCCGCCGCGGCATCGTCTGCTGTCCCCGTGGTGCTCTCCCCGGTGACCATCAACAACTACGGCGGAACCTGCAACCACCAGATGCCGGCCTGGGCCAAGGCGTTTACCCAGTCCACGAATCCACCGCGGCCCGCAACGCGTGCGATTCGCGAGTTGAAGGAAACCGAACCGTACACCGACAGCGTGCATCGGCCGTATATCCATCTCGTGGACGGCGGCGTTTCCGACAACCTGGGAATGCGCGGCGTGCTCGACGCGCTGGAGTTCCTCGAAGCCTTGCACGACAAGGGCCTGCCCACTCCGCTCGACCATGCGCGCAGGATCATCGTCCTGGTTGTCAATTCGCTGTCGTCGCCCCCCACCAACTGGGATGAATCGGCGCGGCCGCCCGGCAGTGTGCAGGTCCTGCTGAAGGCCAGCGGTGTTCCGATCGATCATTATTCCTACGAGGCGGTCGAGCTCTTGAAAGATATTTCGGCGCGCTGGGAAACCGCGCGGCGAGTCCGGAAGCTCGCCGGGTGTTCGACGGACAAGGACTCCCCGATCTGCACCGAGATGCAGGTCCCGAACGCGGAGATCTATGCCATCGATGTGTCGTTTCCCGCGCTGAAGGACAAGGCGGAATTCGATTACCTGAACCAACAGCCGACGTCGTTCGTCCTGCCGGACGAGGCCGTGGATCGCCTGCGCGCCGCGGCGGGGACGATCATCCTCGCGGCGCCCGAGTTCCAGCGCCTGCTGAAGGACCTTGGCGCGACGGTCGTCGCCGATCCAGCAACTGCCAAGGAAGCAGCGCCCCGCGCCCCTTGAACCATGCCCGACCGCGCGATTTCTTGATGCTCAAGCAACACCATCATTGGAGACGAGATGCAAACAAATTCGAAGACGAAGCGAATGCTGATGACGCTGGTTGTGGCCGCGGCGTTGGGATCAGGCATTGCGCAAGGCAAGGAATGCAAGGGAGTCGATTTTCCGGACCAGGCCCAGGTCGAGGGTAGCAGTCTGACGCTCAACGGCCTGGGCTTGCGCCAGGCGACGGTCTTCAATGTCAATGTCTACGTCGCCGCGCTGTACGTAGCCAGGACATCGAGGGACCCGAGCGCCTTGCTGGGATCCAATACGTCCAGCGAGCTGATCCTCCAATTCGTGCGCAACGTGGGCGCCGACGACATCCGCAAGGGATGGAGCGAAGGATTCGAAAAGAACTCCAAGGACCAGCTGCCTGCGCTCAAGGAGCGCATCACCATGCTCAACGGCTGGATGGCCGATGTCGGAACCGGCGAGCGGCTGACGTTCATCCGCAAACCTGGTGCGGGTCTCCAAGTGGATGTGAACGGTGCGGTGAAGGGAACCATCCCAGGCGATGACTTCGCCAAAGCCTTCCTGGCGATCTGGCTAGGCGCCGAACCGCCGAATCCGGAGATCAAGGCCGGGCTGCTCGGCGGCGCCTGCGGCTAGCAGCTCCCGGAGGTCGCGATGCAGAGATGCCGATCCTTCCCGCGCTCGAACAACAAGACCAGCGAGTAGCTTGCAGCGCCGTGGCGCGCCGATAGATAGCAGAGAGAGGCAAGGTGATGCTCGTTTCGTGCGGGTCACAGCAACGCTGCGGGCCTCAGGTTCGCCGAGCGTGGTCCCTGCTGCTTGCGGTCGCGGCGCTGGGCTCCTGCGCCCCGCCTTGCGCTCGCGCTCAGTCGATGGAGCCTCTGTCCTACACCAATGCGCCCATCGGCCTCAATTTTGTGATCATGGGCTACACGCACCAATGGGGCAGTGCCCTGGTCGACCCTTCATTGCCGGTCCACAACGTCCAAGCCAAGGTCGATGCCGCCTCACTTGCCTACAGCCATGTCATCGACTTCTGGGGCCAGTCCGGTACCCTGGCGCTGGTGGTGCCCTACGCCTGGCTCACGGCCAGCGGCGACGTATTCGACCAGGCGAGCAGCGTCGGCCGCACGGGCTTGAGCGACCTCACCATGCGGCTGTCCATCAACCTGTATGGAGCGCCGGCGCTCGCCTTGCCGGCGTTTGCGGACTTCCATCAAGACACGATCGTCGGCGTCACGCTGGCGATCACCGCGCCCTCCGGGCAGTATGACCCGACGAAGCTCATCAACATAGGCAGCAACCGCTGGTCATTCAAGCCGGAGCTTGGCCTGTCGAAGGCGCTCGGACCTTGGACGTTCGAGGCGGCGGTAGGCGCCACGTTCTTTACCCGCAACGACGAATTCTTCGGCAACGCCGTTCGCCAGCAGAAGCCGCTGTTTTCGATCCAGGGACACGCGATCTACAACTTCAACCCCAGGTTGTGGGCGGCGCTGGACGGCACCTACTACACCGGCGGACGCACGCGCTTGAACGGCAGAGTGGACAACGACCTGGAGAGCAATTCGCGCTGGGGCGCAACGCTTGCGTACACGCTCGACAGGCACAACTCGCTCAAGGTCTACTTCAGCTCCGGGGTGTCCGCGCGAACCGGGACCGACTTCAAGATCATCGGCCTGGGCTGGCAGGTTCGCTGGGGGGCGGGGCTCTGACTCGCCTTCGTGCCGTGGCCGCAATAGCGCCGTTTCACCGGAAGTAGTCCGGGCCCACATAGCACGAAGGTCGTATATCGCCGCGTGCGGGGTCGGAGGACAGTCCGCTTGTGATTGCCACGAGACCCTCCAAGCGACGCGTGCTGCTGGTTGAGAGCGACGCCTCGCTGTGCCGCGCCTTTGAGTGAGAGGACCCACCGGGACGTGCGACGAAGGCAACCCGGATACCGCGGCTCACAACGATCCCAACTACGTCATGCGGAAGGACTGCAAATGAAACTCTGTCGCTTGGTGGCCTTGATGGCTGCCGTATTCGGTCTGGCGAACCCCGTGTTCGCCCAGGGGGGAGGCAAGGCCGCTGCGGGCGCTCTCGTGACCAATGCTGCAATGGTCAAAGCCCTGGAAAGCGCGATCACGCCGGGACCGGGCCAGGCCAGGCTCGATCCCATGGTCGGCACCTTCAACGTCAAGATACGGACCTGGCCGGATCCGAATCAGCCACCGATCGAATCGCAGGGAACATGCGTCAACGTCTGGGTGCTCGGCCACCGCTACATCCAGGCGATGTTGTCGGCGAATGTGATGGGCGAGCCCTTCGACGGCATCGGCTACGTCGCCGACAACGTCGGCAAGACCTACCAGATAGCCTGGATGGACGGGGGGAGCACCGCGATGACGGTGTACCGCGGCGGCTTCGACGGAGCCACGAAGTCCGCGACGCTGAAGGCGTCCGTCCTCAACGCGCTGACCGGCAAGCCCACGCCCGTCGAACTGCGCTTGTCGATCCTGGAAAACGGCGACCACATGTCCGAGCTGTGGGGCCAGGGCGCCGGCACCAGGATGTTCAAGATGATGGAACTCCGATACACGAGGACCAAGCAGTGAAGCTATCTGAAAAAGGAGAAGCACCATGACACGAACCGAAGTGCGAAAGCACCTGCCGCGCAACACCCTGCTCAGCGTGCTGTCGCTGCTGGCGCTGTTGGCGTGCGCCGATCCCGCCTGGGCGATCTTTGGCGTGTGGCGACGAGCCGCCATGCGCACCGCGGTGGTCGCAGGTGCCGCCGAGACATCGGCCGCCGCGAATGCCAACGAAGCTGCGGCGACGGCGGCGGCGCAGTCGGCCGCCAACGCGTCAGAGGCAGCCGCCATGCAGTCGGCCGCAGCGGCGGCTCAGGCGGCGGCTCAGGCCGCGGCTGCGGCGACGGCCGCGACCGCCAAGACGCCGCAGCAAAAGCTCGCCGAGTTGCAGTCGCTCTACGCCCAGAAGCTCATCAGCCAGAGCGACTACGAGGCGGCGAAGCAGAAGATTCTCAGCGGTTTGACGAATTGAGAATGCCGAGGCGACCCACAACGACCGCGTAGATGAGGCCATGACATCGAAACACGGGGCTGGTCGCCGTCATCGTCGAGATGACGCTCTGGACCATGGACCCAATACCCGGCGTCACGGAACAGGCGGCGCACGCCATCGGCGTCGAAGCCTATCTGCTCTCTGCAATGCGCACGTCGGCGACGATGCCAGCAGCCGCATGAGCGACCCCGCCATGCCGCTTCGACGCGCCGGGTGGATGGCTCGATGCCGGATGCGGACCCCAGTGCTGGCGTTCACGTTGTTGCTCGCGGCCTGGCTTGTCGGCACGCCTGAATCAGCCGTCGCCGCTGAAGCCGCGGCTTCGGCCCCGCCAGCGGCGACAACGATCGCCGACACCGTCACGCAGATCGGCAAAAGCGAAGACCTGCAGCGCGCGACGCTTGCCCGTCTCGAGCGGTCGGGGCCGGGGCACGATCTGGCCCGACGAACGACGACGCTGGAGACCGAATTCGACCGCCTTGCGCTGGGCAAGGCCGCGCAATCCGAGCTCATGGAACTGCTGGGGCTCGAGCACCAGGCGCGAGAGCTGAAGGATGCTGCTTCGGCCAACGTCGACGAACTCGCGTCCATCGTTCGACGGCTCGAGCATGATGGCAACGAGCTCGAAACGCAAGGCCGCCTGTGGCGCGAGCGTCTTGTGTTTCTGCACGATCGGCGCGTTCCCGAGCTCGTCATCGAGCGTGCACAGGAGGTCGAGGCGACACTGCGCAGCACCGGGGATCGCCTGCGCAAGGTGCGCGACAGCACTTTGCTGGACCTTGCCCGCGCATTGACCCTGCAGCTTCGCATCGTTGAAGCGAGACCCCCTCATCAACGCACGGTTGGACCATGTCCGCTTGCAAAGGATGCAGGTCGAGGAATCGTCGCTCTGGCAACTCGGCGCCACGCCCTCCCAATTCCAGTTCATTAGCTCGGAATTGCGCGCGGGCGAGCGTTTGCTGCGCCAGTACCTGGCGCGCAACGGCACCGGTCTCGCGGGCTTGTTCTTCGGCATCTTCGCGTTCACCTGCTGGCTCTTCACGAAGGGGTCGCCGCAGGACGCCGCCCCCGCGCAACGCGCCTACGGCCGACCTGTGGCCGCCTCGTTGCTCATCGCGCTGATGTCGCTTGTGTGGCTGGCGCCCGACCCTCCCATCGTCTTCTACGAGCTGCTGCTCGCGATCGTGCCGATCCCCGCCGCGATGATCGCAAGGCGCACTTTCGCCTCGGCGATTCCGTTGTCGCTGTATGGCCTGGCCATCGCCACGGCGCTGCTTCCATTGCGCAATTCGATCGAGTCGAGCGTGATCGCCGATCGGGCCCTGCTGCTGCTGCAGGCCATCAGCATCGGCGTGCCAGTGGCTGTCGACTTGCGGCGTGGGCGGCTGCAGCAGGCATTTGCAAGCTGGAGTCCGGACATCGTGCGCATCGTTGCGCTGATCGCCATCGCCGTGTCGGTGGTGACTGCGTGGCATGTCATCTTCGGATTCGTGGGGCCGGCCCGATCCTTGCGCGCCGGCACCGGAAGCATTCTCGGATTCAGTCTGGTCTTCGGCACGACGGCCTTGGCCCTGTATGGAGCGGCGCTCGCGCTTCTTGGTACACCCGTGCTCAGCTGGCTGCGAAGTGCGCGCAATGCGGATCCGGCGCTGCTGCGTGCGGTGCGCCTGGTTCTCGCATTGTTGACCCTCATCGGTGTCGGGCTGGTCACGGTAGGGAACCTCGGGCTCGTGCCCGCGATGCGTTCTGCCATCGATTCGCTGATGGGCTCCGCGCTGGAAGTGGGCGCCGTGTCCATCTCCGCCAAGGCGGTTGCAGCGGCGCTCGCAATCGCCCTGGCGACACTGGTTCTGACCATGGTGATCGGTTTCGTGCTCGATCGAGAAGTCTTTCCCAGGTTGCGGCTGAGGCCCGGTACCGGCTATGCCATCGCCACGTTCACACGCTGGGTCATCCTGATCGCCGGCGCGGTGCTTTCGCTGGCCGCGCTCGGCGTCGACATGGCGAAGGTGACGCTGGTCGCCGGAGCGCTCGGCGTGGGCATTGGGTTTGGGCTGCAGAGCGTCGTCAACAACTTCGTGTCCGGCCTGATTCTCATTGTCGAGCGGCCGGTCAGCGTCGGCGACCTGGTCGAGATCGGCCCCTTGCTGGGCGAGATCAAGCGCATCGGCATTCGATCGTCCAGCGTGCGAACCACGCATGGGGCCGAGGTCATGGCGCCCAACGCGGACCTGGCCCCGACGGAAGTGGTCAACTGGACGCGCTCCGATCGACGGCGGCGCTACGCCCTCGATGACAGCGTCCCCTCCGGTACCGACCCGGAGCAGGTGATGGGCCAGCTGGTGGAGCCGGCCAACGAACTGCCGGACATACTGACCGATCCGGCGCCGCTGGCCATGTTCAAGCGCTTCAGCGACAAATCGCTCGACTTCAGGTTGCACGCCTGGGTGGAATC
>NZ_JBFUCJ010000203.1:0-6106 GCF_056405295.1 Variovorax sp. P1_H2
CCCTCGCCCCGCGGTCGAGCCGGCACCCGCGCCGGCCGTCGACCACGCGATGCCGCCTCCCGCGCCGCCGCACGACCTCATCGCCCAGGCGGCGATCGATGCGGGCGACGCACCGGTGCCCGACGCAGGGGCCGCCGGGCCGGCACCCGGCGCCTCGGGCGCATCCGGCGCCTCGACGCCGAACGCCGGGGCCGGCGGCGGCGACACCGCGGGCAGCATCCCGGGGCCGGCGACGCTGCAGGTTCCGGGATCGGTGCGCCTGGCCTTCGCCGCCACGGCCCAGCAAGGCGCGCAGCCGCTGCAGGGCGTGTTCGGCGAGCTGGTCTGGCTGCAGGACGGCAGCCAGTACGACCTGAGGCTGGCGTGGACCTTCCTCTTCAAGACGCTGCGCAGCCAGCACAGCAGCGGCCGCATCGGCGCGACCGGCATCGAGCCCCTGCGCTTTTCGGACACCCGCAAGACCGAGGTCGCGTCCCATTTCGACCGCGACCGGGGACTGGTCGTGTTCAGCAGCAACGCGCCCAGCGTGATGCTCCTGGCCGGTGCGCAGGACCGGCTCAGCGTGGTGCTGCAGCTCGGCGCCCTGCTGGCGGGCGATCCGGCGCACTACCCGCCGGGCGCGGTGATCGCGGTGCAGACGGTCGGCCCGCGCGACGCCGAGATCTGGACCTTCAACGTCGAAGGCGAGGAGGAGCTCGGCGTGCCGGCCGGCCAGTTCAAGGCACGCAAGCTCACGCGCAATCCGCGCGAGCCCTTCGACGACAAGATCGAGCTCTGGCTGGCGCCGGAGCTGGGCTGGCTGCCGGTGCGGATCAAGCAGACCCAGACCAACGGCGACTTCATCGACCTCCAACTGCGCAGCCAGAGCGCGTTGCGGGCGTCGAATCCGTGACAAAAACACACATGGATACAGGCGCCTGCCTACAAAGCAACGCTGGATATTGAAACTGGCGCGTTGATTGCTATCTAAACACCATGAACGCCATCGACATCCTCACAGGACCCGATATGCAAATGCTCTACGACTCCGACTCCTTCGTCGTCGTGCACGTGCAGCCGACCGAAGGCGATGCGCCCGCGGCGCCCCACCTGCCGGTGTTGGCACGCCACGGCTTCGAGATCGTGGACAAGCGCTCGGGCAAAGAGGTCTACCTCGACGGCTCCTGGGCCGAGTTGTTCCAGCAGCAGATCGCAGCCTGGCAGCGCAACACCCCTACCCAGGAAGAGGTCGAGGACACGCTCGAAGGCTACGCAGAGTTGGCGCACACTCCGGTCCTGGTGCACTGAAGACTGCGGTCCGGCAGCACCCCCGGGGTAGCATCGCGGCATGACGACCCTACGCTCTCGCGCCCCCTCCTTGCCGTTGCGCCCTCTGGCGCTGGTCTTCGGCATCGCCTGGGTGGCGGCCTGCACCACCCCCGCCCCTTCCGCATCGGAAGGGCTGACCGCCGCCCGCGTCGCGGCGCAGATGCCGGCCGACGCCCTGTTGCTGGGCGAGCAGCACGACGCCGCCGAGCACCAGGCGATCGAACGCGAGACCGTGCTCGCCCTGGTCCAGACCGGCCGCCTGGCCACCCTGGCGCTGGAAATGGCCGAGGAAGGCCAGAGCACCGCCCACCTGCCGGCCGATGCGACCGAAGCGCAGGTGCAGGCCGCCCTCGCCTGGAACGACAAGCGCTGGCCCTGGGCCGCCTACGGCCCGGTGGTGATGGCCGCGGTCCGCGCGGGCGTGCCGGTGATCGGGGCCAACCTGCAGCGCGCCCACATGCGGGACGCGATGGCGGATGTCTCGCTCGATGCGCAGTTGTCGAGCAGCGCGCACACCGCCCAGCAAAAGGCCGTGCGCAGCGGCCACTGCAACCTCTTGCCCGAATCGCAGATCGTCCCGATGACGCGGATCCAGATCGCCCGCGACCGCGCGATGGCCCAGGCCATTGTCAAGGCCAGGACACCGGGCAAGACCGTGCTGCTGGTCAGCGGTGCCGCCCACGGCGACAAGCGGCTGGGCGTGCCCCAGCACCTGCCGACCGATGTCTCGGTGAAGGCGGTGCGGATGCAGGCCGGCGCCTCAGGCAGCGGCGCCGGGAGCTTCGATGCCGTCTGGCAGACCCCGGCCCTGCCCGAGAACGACTACTGCGCCGACCTCAGGCGTTCTTCCTGATCGAATCCGCCAGCGTGTTGACCAGCGTGTCGATGTGCGACTTCTCGACGATGTAGGGCGGCGCGATCACGACCACGTCGCCGGCAGGGCGCACCAGCGCGCCCTTGTGATAGCAGTCCAGGAAGATGTCGTAGGCGCGCTTGCCCGGCAGGCCGGCGATCGGCGCCAGCTCGACCGCCGCGGCCAGGCCCAGGCTGCGGATGCCGATCACGTTCGGCAGCCCCTTGAAGGTGCTGTGGAAGGCATCGCCGAGCAGCTTGCCCATCTCGCCGGCGCGCGCGAACAGCTGCTCCTTCTCGAACAGGTCCAGCGTCGCAATGGCCGCGGCGCAGGCCACCGGGTGGCCCGAGTAGGTGTAGCCGTGAAAGAACTCGACCACGTGCTCGGGCGCCGAGGTCTTCATCATCTCGTCGTAGAGCTTGTCGCGGCAGATCACGCCGCCGAGCGGGATCACGCCGTTGGTCACGCACTTGGCGAAGTTCAGCATGTCGGGCACGACGCCGTAGTAGTCCGACGCGAAGTTGGTGCCCATGCGCCCGAAGCCGGTGATGACCTCGTCGAAGATCAGCAGGATGCCGTGCTTGTCGCAGATCTCGCGCAGCTTCTGCAGGTAGCCCTTGGGCGGCACATACCAGCCGGCCGAACCCGCGATCGGCTCGACGATGATCGCCGCCACGTTGCTCGGGTCGTGCAGCGGCAGGATGCGCTGCTCGAGCTCGGCCAGCGGGTCTTCGGCCCAGACCGGCTCCTGGTTGTGGATGTAGGCATGGTTGACCGGATCGTGGATGAAGCGCATGTGGTCCACGCGCGGCAGGAAGGCCGAGCCGAACACCTTGCGGTTGCCCGGGATGCCGCCGACCGACATGCCGCCGAAGCCGACGCCGTGGTAGCCCTTCTCGCGGCCGATGAACAGGTTGCGGTGCCCTTCGCCGCGGGCGCGGTGGTAGGCCAGCGCGACCTTCATCGAGGTGTCTGCGGCCTCGCTGCCCGAATTGCAGAACAGCACCTTGTTGAGGTCGCCGGGCGCCATCGCGGCGATCCTCTCGGCGGCCGTGAAGGCGCGGTCGTTGCTGACCTGGAAGGCGGTCGCGTAGTCGAGCGTGTCGAGCTGCTGCTTGATCGCCTCGTTGATCGGCTTTCGGTTGTGGCCCGCCCCGACGCACCACAGCGACGAGATGCCATCGATCACCTTGCGGCCGTCGTGGGTCGTGAACTCCATGCCGTCGGCCGCCACGAAGACCCGCGGGTCTTTCTTGAACGAGCGGTTGGGCGTGAAGGGCAACCACTGGTTGTCCATGTTGAGGTCGGTGAAGGCCATGAAGTCACTCCTGCAAGTTCGGACGGTCGAGGAAACGGTCATTTTGGCACCAGCCGCGGCCGGCGGGCGGCCCTGCGACAATGTGCGCCCTTATGAACCCCGCGTACATCCTCACCCTCTCATGCCCCGACCGCACGGGCATCGTGCATGCCGTCTCCGGCTTCCTGCTCGAGCGCGGCGGCAACATCGAAGAAGCGGCGCAGTACAACGACCACGACACCGGCCTTTTCTTCATGCGCGTGCGATTCGCCTGCGAACACGGAGAGAACATTCTGTGCGAGCAGATCGGCGCACTCGCGGCCGAATTCGGCATGCGCTGGAAACTGCACGCCGCCGCCGAACCGATGAAGACCGTGATCCTGGTCAGCAAGGAGGGCCACTGCCTGAACGACCTGCTGTTCCGCTGGAAGAGCGGCCTGCTGGCGATCGATGTCCGCGCCATCATTTCGAACCACCGCGACTTCTACCAGCTGGCCGCCAGCTACAACGTCCCCTTCCACCACATCCCGGTGACCGCCGCGACCAAGGCGCAGGGCGAGGCGAAGCAGCTCGAAATCATCGAGGCCGAAGGCGCCGACCTGGTGGTGCTGGCGCGCTACATGCAGATCCTCAGCAACGACCTGTGCGGCAAGCTGGCCGGCCGGGCGATCAACATCCACCACTCGTTCCTGCCGAGCTTCAAGGGCGCCAAGCCCTACTACCAGGCGCACGACCGCGGCGTGAAGCTGATCGGCGCCACCGCCCACTACGTGACGGCCGACCTCGACGAAGGCCCGATCATCGAGCAGGACGTGGAGCGCGCCGACCACACCGATACGGTCGAGGCCCTGACCGCGCGCGGCCGCGACACCGAGAGCCAGGTGCTGGCACGGGCCGTGAAATGGCACAGCGAGCACCGGGTTTTGCTCAATGGCCACCGGACCGTGGTGTTCAAATGACGCCACGCCCGAGCTCGGGCGGAACACAAGGGAACACAAAAATGAAGTCTTCGTCCATCACCCTGCTCGTGGCCCTGGCCTTCTGCGCCACCGCGGGCGTGGCCAGCGCGCAGTACACGGGCCCGTCGGGCATTCGCCTCACGACCGTCGCCGAAGTGCTCAAGAACGCCAAGGACGACCAGCAGGTGATGCTGCAGGGCGTGCTGCTGAAGAAGCTCGGCCACGAGAAGTACGAGTTTTCCGATGGCACCTCCACCGTCCGGGTCGAGATCGACGACAAGATCTTTCCGCGCGAGCCCATCGACGAGAAGACCCGCGTCGAGATCGTCGGTGAAGTCGAGAAGGACTTCATGACCTCACCCGAGATCGACGTCGACGCCATCCGCCGGCTGCCCTGACGAACCGCCGCGATGAATGGTCTGCGCGGCATGGCCTGGCTGCTGGTGTTCCAGTCGGTCGGTGAACTGCTCTCGCGCGGCCTGTCGCTGCCGCTGCCGGGTCCGGTGCTCGGGATGATCCTGATGCTCGGGGGCCTGCGCTTCGCGGTCGTGCGCGAGCCGGTGGCCGAATGCGCCAGCTTCCTGCTGGCCCACCTGTCGCTGCTGTTCGTGCCGGTCGGCGTCGGCGTCATGACGCACCTCGCACTGCTCGGCCAGTACGGCGGCCGCATGCTGCTGGTGATCGCGCTGTCGACCTGGATCGGCCTCGCGGTGACCGCGCTGGTGCTCTATGGGCCCGACCGCCGCAAGAACGCGTAGCCGCATGCCGCGCTTCGTCGAACTCTGGATCTACCTGTCGGCCACGCCGCTGTTCGGCCTGACCGCGACGCTGGTCGTCTACCTGCTCGCGAACGCGGCCTACACCCGGGCCGGCGGCGCCCCCTGGGCCAACCCAGTGCTGTGGTCGGTGGTGCTGCTGGCCGGCGGCCTGCTGGCCACCCGCGTCGACTACCCGACCTACTTCGCCGGCGCGCAGTTCATTCACTTCCTGCTCGGGCCGGCCGTCGTGGCACTGGCCTGGCCGCTGTGGCTGCGGCGCGCCGAACTGCGGGCGCGCTTCGGCCGATTGCTGCTGGCCTCGCTGCTCGGCGGCGCGGCGGCCGCTGGTTCGGCAGTGGTGCTGGGCTGGGTCGTCGGCCTGCCGCACGATGTGGTGCTGTCGCTCGCACCCAAGTCGGTCACCGCGCCGGTGGCCATGGGCATCTCGGAAAAGATCGGCGGCATCCCGGCTCTCTCGGCCGTGTTCGCGGTGCTTACCGGCATGATCGGCGCGCTGTCGGGCAAGTACCTCTTCGATGCGCTGCGCATCGGCACCGACGCCACGGGCTACGCCGCCCGCGGCTTCGGCCTCGGCACTGCGGCCCACGGCATCGGCGCCGCACGCGCGCTGCACGTCAATGCCGACGCCGGCGCCTACGCGGGGCTGGCGCTCGGCATGCAGGTCGTGCTCGCCGCCCTGCTGATGCCGCTGATCTTCAAGCTGTTCTAGGGCGTGATCCCACTATTTCCAGGGTCGCGAAGGCATGCCAAGGCGGGCCAATCAAGGCGCGCGACGCCGCATGTGCGTTGGCACATGCAAGAAGTGCAACGCGGAGTGGCACGCCTTGGCATGCCTTCCCTTCGGGTTGCCCGGCCAAGGGGCCGTCTGCGGCGTTGCCCGCGCTTGCAAGGCGAACGCCTTGCTGCGCGC
>NZ_JBFUCJ010000204.1:0-5886 GCF_056405295.1 Variovorax sp. P1_H2
GCGTCGCCCTGCGCGTACTGGCCGCGTCGCCCTGCGCGTACTGGCCCAGCACGTCGCCGAGGTTGCTCGGGTTGAGGTTGGCGCTGTAGCTGGCAGCAGCGCGCCATTCGCCGTTGATGAGGTTGTCATGGCGATTCATGAATCACTCCCTGGAAGCGGTTGGCGTCGGGCCCAGTTGCCGACAGGCGCGTGTCAGGAGAGAACCGATCTGAGTCGGGTCGCTGGCCGCGCCGAACACGATGTGATCAGGCCGCACAAGCGCGGCCACGCACTCGTTTCGCCCGAACCAGCGCGCCACAACGTCGTCCGTTTCGATCAGCTTCAACACGCCCGGCACGTCGGCCTTGCCACTGATGCAAACGGTTTGCGCACCAAGCCGGGCCAACGGGTCCGCCCACTGCTGAAATTGGGCGGCCTCAGGGGCATCGCGCAAAACCAGCAGGAAACCGTTTGGAACCAGATCGTCCAGCATCTGCGCCTCGGCGTCGACATCGAGCCGTCCGACAGGTTGGGGAAACGGGGTCCCCGCCGGGGCGACATCGCGATCGATCAGCCCGTGGTGGACACCCGGCAGCAGGCTCTGACGCAACTGCATCCTGACTTGGCCTCCCTGTTGCTCGCGCAGATTGCGGTCGCGCTCGTTGGCCCTCACCGGGTCGCGCTCGCAGATGATTTGACCGAGGCGCTTGACGGTCGCAGTGATGTCCTCGACCTGCGGACCGCGTTCTTCGCCATAGCTGTCCAACAGACCGTCGGACGCTCGACCCGTGAGCACCCAATCCAGCTTCCAAGCCAGGTTGGTGGCGTCACGCAGGCCTTGGCACATTCCCTGAGCCAGGAACGGAGGCATTTGGTGAGCGCCGTCGCCGGCCAGCAGGACGGATCCTTTGCGCCACTGCGCGAGGACGACGGCATGGAAACGATAGGTGGCGGCGCGCCAGATGCGTGCCTCACCCGGTGAGACCCAGGGCGACAGCAACTTCCAGATTGCGTCGTCGGGCATCTCGCGCTGTTCGGCTTCGTCGGGCAGAAGCAGAAACTCCCATCGACGGTGCGTGCCCGGCCCCACGACATAGGTGCAAGGGCGCACCGGATTGCAGTACTGAATGTTCGTAGCAGGCAACTGCGACAGTTTGGATTCCTCGATATGCATGTCCACGACGATCCAGGGCTCGTCGAACTCCAGGCTCTTGAGTTGCAGGCCCAGCCGCTTGCGCGTCGGACTCGCGCCCCCGTCGCACGCAACGACGTAGCGCGCGCGGACTTCGCCGTCGATGCCGTCCCTGCCGCGGACCGTCAACACCGCACCGTCGTCCGATTCCCGGACGTCGGTCACTTCACAGCCGAGGCGCACCTGCACGTTCGGCATGGCCTCGACTGCGCGACGCAGCGATGCCTCCAGCGCCGGCTGGTTGAAGGTGTACGAGGGGGCCCATGCAAGCGGGTACGGCGAAGGGCCCATGTCGAAGTGCTGGATCGGCTGGCCGTCGCTGCCTTGATAGATCGTGGGGCGATATGGCGTCATGTGGGGCGCCAGGGCGCCGGCAATGCCGATCTCCTGAAAGGTCCTCATTGCCTCGTGGTCGAGGGCAAACGCGCGGGGAAGCGGATAGATCGACTCGGATTTGTCGAACACCGCGACACGTCGGCCACGCCGACCGAGCAGCGCCGCGAGCGATGCGCCCACCGGGCCAAAGCCGACGATGGCGACGTCGAATGAATCGTTGATTGCTGGGGACATGGTGAAGTTTGGTGTGCGGGAATCACATAATTGTGCATAAACTTGTGAATCCTGCACCAAGGGTTGATCCCAATGGGCATCGAACAAGGGCCGACGTGTAATGCATATCCATCTGTTTTATGCATTTTTCACAAGGAGACGACATGTCGATGATGAAAGCGGCCCGCCTGCACAAGGTGGGTGCACCGATGGAGATCGAACAACTGCCCATTCCGCAGCCGGCCGCCAATGACGTGCAGGTGCGCGTCCATTCGTGCGGCATCGTGCCGAACCTTGGGAATATCCTGGCGAACTGGACCACCTGGTTCCCCGAACTGCCTCTCCCGCCCCTGCCGGCGATCTTCGGCCTGGACCCCGCCGGAGAGGTCACGGCCGTCGGCTCCCATGTGCATACATGGAAGCCAGGCGACAGGGTGTATGTGAACCCGAGTCTCTACTGCGGCGGTTGCCGTGCCTGCCGCAACGGGGATCTCATCAACTGCACGCACTATGCGTTCAGCGGCTATTTCGGCTTCTCGGAGAACTCGCTCAAGCTATTCAAGAACTACCCCTACGGCGGCCTGAGCGAGTACATGATCGCGCCGCAGTACGCATTGGTGAAGTTGCCGGACAGCGTGACGTTCAACCAGGCTGCGCGCTTCGGCTACCTGGGAACGATGTACTCCGCGATGCGCAAGGCGAAAGTGGGGCCAGGTCGCAGCGTGCTCATCAACGGCATCAGCGGCACGCTGGGTATCGGCGGCGCTCTGTTCGGTCTGGCCATGGGTGCCACCCGCATTCTCGGCACGGGGCGCAATCAAGAACTGCTGAATCGGGTCAAGGCATTGGCGCCGGACCGAATCGAGGTGTTTTCCAACGCCGGCGGCGAAGCCATCGACACCTGGGCCAAGTCACGCACCGAGGGTCTCGGCGTCGATACTTTCATCGACGCACTCGGGCCAGGCGCGCCGCACGAATCGTTGCAGCAGGGTATTCGCGCTCTGAAGCGTGGTGGTCACGCTTACAACATCGGCGCAATCGCCGGCATGGTCGGGTTGGACCTCCACACCATGATGGATGAGCAACAGGGCATCGAAGGCTCGGCATGGTTCACCGCTGGCGAGGGACAGGATATGGCCGACATGGCCGCGGCGGGCACGCTCGATCTTTCCGTGTTCGAGCACGTGTGCTACCCCCTCGATCAGGTGAACCAGGCGATCTCCGGGATTGCCAGTCGCAATGGCGGCTTCAGCAACTTCGTCATCAACCCTTGAGTACGAGGAAGATCATGAAGATCAGACGAGTTGTCACGGGTACCGGCGCTGACGGCAAAGCGAATGTGGTCGCCGACGGGATCGCGCCGCGCGGCGTCGAATTCACGACGGTGCCGGGATTCGCCGCGTCGCTGGTGTGGTCGACGCGTGCGGCCGAGATTGTCTCGCGAGCTGCCGAAATTGCCGATCGTACGGGCGAAGTCGGCTTCGTTCCCGAGGAAGGCGAATCGCGGCTGATGTTGGTGACGTTTCCGCCCGACGCGGTGATGATGCGGGCCGACTTCGATGGCGCTGCCTTCGGTCAGGAATTCGGCAAGTTGGTCCCCGGTCTTGCCGAGACCTTCGAGCCCGATCATCCAGGCATGCACACCACGGACAGCATCGACTACGACATCGTGCTGGACGGCGAGATCACGCTCGAACTGGACGATGGCAAGCAGGTGCTGCTGCGCAAGCACGATGTGGCTGTGCAGCACGGAAACCGGCACGCCTGGCGCAATCTCGGCGACCGGCCTGCCACCATGCTGTTCGTCCTGCTGGGCGCCAGAAGGAACGGATAGCGAAGGAAGCGGCGGTTGCGACCGAGTTCATGGACTCTTTCAAAACGTGGCGTTTATGCATAAACTTGCCGTCATGCACAAAGAAGAAATTGAATTCCGTCCTCCCCCGCTGGCCGATCAAGCCTTCGCGAACCTGCGTCGCGACGTATTGACGGGAACATTCGGCGCCGGCATGAAGCTCAAGGTCGATGAACTGCAGGCAAGCTATGGTCTGTCGAGCAGCCCGCTGCGCGAGGCCCTGAGCCGCCTGGCGCAAGAGGGCTTGATTCGCGCGGACGAACGCCGGGGTTTTCGCGTGGCCCCCATTTCGACGGACGACCTGGCAGACATCACCCGCATGCGCTTGCTGCTCGATGTGCCTGCCTTGCGCGAAGCGATCGCGCAAGGTGACGACGCTTGGGAGGGCTCCGTGGTCGCTGCCTACCATCGGCTTGAAAGGGTCGAGTCCCGCTTGAGCGACGGGCCAGTCGTCTTGGACGAGAACTGGTCCGAGCTGCATCGAGCCTTTCATCTGGCGCTCCTGGCGGCTTGCCCTTCGGAGCGGCAACGTGTGTGGGGTGCCAGTCTGTTCGACCAGGCGGAGCGCTATCGACGCTTTTCTGCGCGCTATCGAAAGACTGCGCGACGCAAAACCAACGAGCACCGCAAGATCATGGACGCAACGCTGCGCCGCGATGCCGATACCGCGTGCGCATTGCTTGAGGAACACATCCTGAGCACGCAGCGCAATGTGACAGCCGCCCTCAAGCTGGCTGCCGAAGCCGAATAGCCACCGGCAACCGTACCCGCTCCTGATGAGCTCCATGGGTCATGGCGTGGGCTGCGCCGTCGTCGCCGATTCCGCCACGCGCATCGTGCAACGGCGTACGCACCATGCGTCCGCAGCGAATCGGGATGTGCTCCGGCACGCGTCCAACGTTCGACTCCTGCAGCAACTGCAGGGGATCCTGGCGATCGGCGGGCTGCTTCCAGTCGGCGCGGGCTTCGCGGGAGCATGCATCGCGAAGGCTCTTGCCCATCGCGGATGGTTCCGCCTGCGACAGGTGCGGCGGTGCTGGCTCGTAGGCCACCTTGGACCGCGCTTTCGACGGTCGATCTGGCTTGTTCAAGTCCTGCGCCATGAACCTTTCAGACGCGCGGACTGGCCCGCGCGCCCCGCACTAGGGATGGTCTGCAGAACACGATTTGCAGTCACGGCTGAATGAATAAGGTGATGCCGACGCAACCAGATGACTCGATCGAGCAAGCTCGGCAACGATTTGCCGCGCGGGGCCGCCGCTTTGGCCGCCCTGCAGGCCCGTTTCGGGCCTCCCAGAGGCACTCATCCCCTGACCTCCATCAACTTTCGCCGCGCCATCCACAAATTCGACAGCGCGAACAGCGTGACGATCTGCGCCGTGTTCTTCGCCAAGCCGCGATAGCGCACCTTCGTGAACCCGAACTGCTGCTTGATCACCCGGAACGGGTGCTCGACCTTCGCTCGGATGGAGGCCTTCATCTTCTCCACACGCTCGGCCACGAACTCCGGCTCGATGAACGGGTTGAGCAGCCTGCGCTTGCCCGGGCGCATCGCCACATGCCAGGTCGGCCCTTTGGCCTCCGCTCGCTTGTGCACGCCCTGGTAGCCCGAGTCGCCGAAGGCCGCGTGCTCCTCGCCGTGCAGCAGCGCTCCAGCGACGTTGATGTCGCTCACATTGGCCGACGTACCCACCACCGTGTGCACCAGCCCCGACGCGGTATCTACGCCGATGTGGGCCTTCATGCCGAAGTACCACTGGTTGCCCTTTTTGACCTGATGCATTTCCGGGTCGCGCTCGCCTTCAAGGTTCTTGGTCGAACTCGGTGCCGCGATCAGCGTGGCATCCACAGCAGTGCCGGTGCGCAGCAACAGGCCTTTGGCTTGAAGGATGTCATTGACCACGCGCAGCATGTCGACGGCCAGGTCGTGGGCCTCCAGCAGATGGCGAAACCGCAAGATGGTGGTCTCGTCGGGCAAGCGGCTCACTCCGTCACCCAGGCCTGCAAACTCCCGGTACAGCGGCACGTCGTGCAGCGCCTCTTCCATGGCTGGGTCGCTCAGACCGAACCACTGCTGAAGATAGTGAATGCGCAGCATCGTCTCGATCGCAAAAGGCGGCCGACCAGTCTTGGCCCGCGGGCTGTGCGGCTCGACGATCTGCACCAGCGCGCTCCAGGGAACCACCCGATCCATCTCATCGAGGAACTCGCGTTTGCGCGTCTTCTTCGTCGACAGGTTCAGGCCCAAGCCCAACTGATTCGGGGGAGTTACGCGTTTGGAAATCATGGCATCAGATCATGCAAGGCTTGGGCC
>NZ_JBFUCJ010000205.1:0-5670 GCF_056405295.1 Variovorax sp. P1_H2
GCAAGGAACTGGGCAAGGAACTGGGTAAGTCCGTCCCCGTCCCGCAGTTGATGTGGCACGCCGAGGCCGTGCCGTATTTCGACTACTTGCTGGAGCAACCGCAGCCCGGCGCGGTCCTGGCAGGCGGCCACTGCATTCCCCTGATGCTGCCTCGGGCCGAGCGTTTCGTCTGGCACAAGCTTTACTCGAGCTCGTCGCGCCAGGGCTTTCCAGAGAAGGCAGAAAAGGACCTGATTCAGGCTGCCACGGTGGCAGCAATCTTGGTCGAGCAGCAAGATGAAGCGCTCGTCGAGTCGTTCGCCGAGTTGCCAACCGGCATGCAGGCGGTAGTGAAGAAGCGGTTGCGCGCCCTGCGCCGAGCACTGGCCGGTCATCCGCAAACGCTTGAACAGTTCGAGATGGCGCTCGGTTCCTGATGTCAGGCGTAGGCCAGCGACAGGCAGAATGCGGGCCAGGACCGGACCTTCCCCTCTGCCCTCCAATCCACCCATGACTCCGACACCCATGTGCAGAGCTCTGTTCGGCGTTCCTCGTTCCGACACGCCGCGGAAGCTACCTAGCCAGGGCGGCCAATCTCTTCCTAGCGCTTTGCAATAGTCCCTCGCGTTCCGCTGGAGGCTTTGCTTTGGTCTCCCCTTGGCCGATGATTTCAATCGCAGAGAGCTCAGCCAGCTTCGCCCCGAAGTAGTCCCGTGGCGTGAGGGCCGCGTACTTGGCGCTTGAAATCACGTGCACCTTGAGGTGCCGGCCGATGGACACTGAGAGCTTCTGGCACGCTATGGACATTTCCGATTCATCCGGCACCAGCTGGCCGTGAACCACAACAAGTTGCACTGTCGCGTCCTTGTCCTCCCCAAGCACAAAGGCGCGCAGAACTGAATCCTTGAACTTTGAACGCAGCATCGCGCGGATGGGCTCGGCGGCGGCGAACGACTTGAGAGCGATAGACCGAAGCTCGTTGTAGAAAACGAACGACGTGTTCGCCTCGACCGTCCCAGGTTCTTCGGCCTCCGACTTGTGCCTGGTCAGGATGCCGCTCTTGACGAGATGCTCCTGTGTCCGCTCAACTTCGTCTGCATCCAACTTGGCCTTCTTGGCAAGCTCCGCGACGGAAAACTTGTTGGTCGGTGCTGCGAAAACGACCTTCAGCAGCTTCTGGACTTCTGGAGCGAGGAGGAAATCTGCGGCACTCATCGTGGCTTGGGACAACTACAACATCATGACGACCGCCCCTTGCCACATGCGAGCGCAGAGAGGTCGGCGTTGGTTTTAACATGAAGCGCGTCACAAGCGGCTCACGGCCCCAACGCACCGCTCGCCCGCCTGCGAAATGCGGCGACAACCGGGCGAAAATCGGTCATGTCCAAGCCCGCCTTCCTTTGCCACCCAATTCTTTAAGCTCTCGTGCTCCCCACCGAATTCAAGGGCTTCATCCTCACTCGCCGCTGGCGTGATGTCACGGCCGGCACCGAAATCGAGTACTGGCTGGCAACAGATGCGGGGCCGATGAAGGTAGTCCTGACCTCCCAGACCTCCGTCGYATTCGTCGAAACACAGCACAGGGCGTCGGTTGAAGCGCACCTCGCCGCCATGCCGGGGACGGAGGTACGTGAGCTTGAGCTGAAGACATTCCATCAGGCACCCGTCGTCGGTGTCTATGCGAAGCACTTCCGCCAACTGGGTCAACTGGCACGTGCCCTCCGGGTCCAGAGCGTTGCGCTGCTCGAAGCCGACGTGCGACCGCACGACCGCTTCCTGATGGAGCGGTTCATCACCGCCGGCGTGCTGGTGGAAGGAGGGAGGGTGGATCGCTTCACTATCGTCGACTGCAAGCTGAAGCCCGCGCCCGATTTCCGGCCGGTGTTGAAAGTGGTGTCGCTGGACATCGAGACGAGCCAGGACGAGGAGCTCTATTCCATTGCGCTGGACGGGACGGTTGAACGTGTCGTCTTCATGCTCGGCGAGCCGCCACCTGAGTCGGGCGAGCCCTTGGACTTCTCCCTCATCTATTGCCCGACCCGCAAGGCCATGCTTGAGAAGCTCAACGATTGGTTCGAGAGGAACGACCCGGACGTCATCATCGGTTGGAGCGTCATTCAGTTCGACCTGCGAGTTCTGCAGAAGGCGGCCGACAATTGTGGGGCACAGCTCCTTCTGGGGCGTGAGCGTCGGCCCATCGATTGGCGAACCCACCCGGGAAAGCAGGGCTATCTGTTCGCCGCCACGCCCGGCCGGGTGGTCATCGACGGCATCGACGCACTGAAAGCCGCGTCGTGGAGCTTTCCTTCCTTCAGTCTTGAGGCCGTTTCACAAGAACTGCTGGGCGAGGGCAAGGCCATCGGCGATGAGTACGACAAGATGGCAGAGATTGAGCGGCGGTACCAGGAGGACAAGCCCGCGCTCGCGCTCTACAACATCCGGGACTGCGAGCTGGTTCTGCGCATCTTCGACAAAGCGAAGCTGCTGCAGTTCATGATGGAACGTGCCCACACCACGGGCCTCCAGGTGGACCACTTCGGTGGCTCCATTGCCGCGTTCAGCCACCACTATCTGCCGCGGATGCATCGCTTGGGCTACGTGGCGCCGAACGTGGGCGAGATTCCGAGCAAGGCCTTCCCCGGTGGGTACGTGATGGACTCGAAGCCAGGGTTCTACGATTCCGTCGTGGTCCTGGACTACAAGAGCCTGTACCCCTCGATTATTCGAACGTTCCTGGTCGACCCTGTCGGCTTTGTGGAAGGCTCGAACGCCAGCGACTCGGCAACGGTCGTGAAGGGGCCGCGAGGGACGGCGTTTTCGCGCGAGAAGCATTGCCTGCCGGAAATCGTGACCACTCTCTGGCGGGCTCGGGACGAGGCCAAGCTGGTCAAGAACGAGTCGCTGTCCCAAGCCCTGAAGCTGCTCATGAACTCCTTTGCCGGCGTGCTGGGTGCGGCCGACTGCCGCTTCTTCAATCCTAAGGTCGTATCCGCCATAACCCTGCGTGGGCACGAGATGATGAAGCTCACGCGCACATTCGTGGAGAACCGGGGTTACGAGGCCATCTATGGCGACACCGACTCCATCTTCATCTGGCTCAAGCGCACCCACACCAACGAGGAAGCGCACGTCATCGCGGCAAACCTGGTGAAGGACATCAACGACTGGTGGACCCGTGCCCTCCGCGAGGAGCACGGGCTGGAGAACTTCCTCGAAATCGAGTTCGACACCCACTACAAGAAGTTCTTCATGCCCACCATTCGGGGCTCAGACGTCGGCAGCAAGAAGCGCTACGCGGGCCTGAGCGTGGATGCCGCGGGCAAGGAGGAGATGGTCTACCGTGGCTTGGAGATGGCCCGCAGCGACTGGACGCCGTTGGCGCGCCAGTTCCAGGAGGGCCTGCTGTCACGCATCTTCCACGGCGACCCTTACAAGGACTTTGTGACCGACTACGCGCAGTCGACGTTGGCTGGCCTGAAGGATGACCTTCTCATCTACCGAAAGCGCCTGCGCCATCGCCTCGATGCCTATCAGGTTAACGTGCCGCCGCAGGTTCGTGCGGCTCGCATCGCCGACGAGTACAACAGTCGGGTCAACCGACCTCAGCAGTATCAGAGGGGTGGTTGGATTCGATACGTCATGACTCAAAACGGGCCGGAGCCGCTGGAAACGCGCCGTTCCCGCATCGACTACGAACACTACCTGACCAAGCAGCTCCAGCCGATTGCCGACGCCATCCTCCAGCCCATGGCGGAGAATTTCATGGCGCTGACGAGCTCACAGCAAGGTCTTTTCTGAACGTCTCCCCAGGTTTTGAACCCTTCCGTCGGGAGGACAAGTCTCAGCGGTCAGGACCAGACCGTAGGAATTGTCGGTGTCCATGCTGAGCTGGGCCGTTTTGCGAAGGTGCGCCCGCTTGATAGCGCCTGGAGGAAATCGACGCGCTGACGAAGACAAGACGGGCACCTGCAGCGCATACTGAAAGACAGCTTCCTGGCACGAAAGGAGTTCTGCCGTGTTCACAACTGAAGTTCAATTGCCCGAGCTCGCCTTGTTGGCTGGGACCCGCGGCGCCTTGGGGGCGGGAATCGGCCTGCTGCTTTCCGACAAGCTCAGTGAAGAGCAACGCAAAAACATCGGATGGACGCTGGTGGCCGTTGGCGTGCTGACCACAATCCCGCTGGCGGCCATGCTGTTCGGTCGCCGCCGAAAAAGCGACGCCTGACTTGGAGAGCCTTCTTCACGCCCGGGTTGCCTTTGGCGCCCAGCCGGCGTCCATACCCACGGTTCGATGGTTCTTGCCGCGCTTGCCGGCAGTCGGCCAGAAGCTGACTTTGAACGTCGTCGTCAATCGTAGGTGCCGTACTCGACTAGCAGGTCTCTCATGGCATCCTCGACACCGTAGCCGATGTTCTGACTGATTTGACACACAGCGTCCAGACGCTCCATGAGCAAGGGACGCAGCGCATCTGGCAGTCTCGCAATGGCCTGCAACGCCTGCTCGAACATTCGCACCAACGCGATGAAAAACCCCTCATCCTGCAGGCCGACTTCGACGCTGAAGCCCGAGGCGCGCTCGCAGTAGAAGACCATCAGCTCTGCCAGGCCCTCTGGGTGGCCAATGGCCTTCTTGTAGCTCGCGATGGACTTCTTGGCCTCGGCGATGGACGCGTTCTGGTTTAGGAACATGTCGGGCCAAAGCCAACGGTTGATGGTGACCTTGTACGGCGCCAGGACATCTTCGCCCAGCCCGAAACGGGCGTGAAGGAATACCTGGTTGTCCTTGTTGGCCATGTACAGGTCATGCACCAGGCCGACCAGGCCGTCGTGGTCGAAGTGGGTCAGTCTGGCCTTGACGTCGCTCCAGGACGCGGCCTTCTTCGTATTGCYTGCTTTCATCTCTGTGTGTGTTGCCGGATTTGAAGCCCGTAGGCCCCYGCCCGGAGGGAAGACCATATTGGCTGGGCGAAGGCCAAATGACGAAAATACCAYCGTAGAGTCCAACTGCCGCCGTGCGGCGGMACTAGCCCGTCGTGCTGAACGTTGAGGGGAGATGCCATGAAATACGACATGGTCAAGGTCGAAGAGGCGCTTCTGGCGTTGCTGGGCGTCTTCGAGTTCGAGAACGGACGCGTGTGGAAGCGYTATGACTTCGCGACCATGGATGCTCTGCATGAAAAGGGGCTCATCACCGAAGCTCGCGGCCGGCAGGAGTCGGTCTACCTGACGGAYGAGGGGCTGCGCCGTGCCAAGGAGCTCGCGGCCAGACAYTTCGGGMGCAGCGGGACAGCGGCGCCGGAGCACAGGTAGCTGCGGCAGAATCCATAAGCYGCAGTTCRGAACCGTCACAGCCGGAAGGTCCGGCCTTTGTCTGCCTAGTAACATTTCAGCGCCCGACGAGGAGTGTGAATATGCAATCAGCCGGTGCCTCCACCTTCGACGAAGCCTATTACCGGCGCTACTACTTCGACAAGAAGACCAAGGTGGTGAGAAGTGGCGCCGCAAATCCGCACAGCGTCTTAGGTGGAACTCCGGGCATGATGCCGGGCCGAGAACGGTCTGGCGACAGGAGTTTCGATGGTCAAGAAATCAGCGCGGCGCACCCGCCGCACGCACACGCCGGCGTTCAAGGCCCAGGTGGCCGTGGCCGCCTTGCGTGAAGACAAGACTCTGGCCGAGCTGGCCAAGCAG
>NZ_JBFUCJ010000206.1:0-5495 GCF_056405295.1 Variovorax sp. P1_H2
TTGAGGAAGGCCGCCAACTGGCGCACGGCCCGGACATAGGCGGTGCGCGTCTTGGGCGAGAGCTTGCGCATGCGCATGTCCTCGATCATGCGTTGGCGCAGCGGCGAGGCGGTTTGGGTCGAAGAAGTCATGGTCCTGCTCCTGTCGAAAAACGAGGCGGATTGCCTCGGTCCTCAACATAGACAGGGACGCAATGATTGCCACTCCCGCGGCCTCAGCGGCGGGCTACCGCGCGAGCGGTTTCGTCCTGTGGCCGAAGGCGGGCGGCTACCGCGAGGCGCCGTATTCGCGGCGCCAGGCGCCTGCATCGTCTGCAGCGGCCATCTTCCAGGCTGCGAAGTCTGGGAATGAGTATTGCCGGCCCGAGCCGTCAACGACCAAAATCAAAACCCCGGGGTTTCCCGACGGGTCATCCCCATTGAAGCAGGCCGCGTTGCCTCCCCCAGTCGATGTCGTGCAKMGAGGCGACACACCCGCTACGATGACGCCATCATGGGCGTGCCGATGACACCGGCTCACGAGCGGACTGCAGACGGCGGCAGCGATGACCCAGTCGACCGCGGTCACACTCAGATGGCGCGATGCCGAMCCTGCCCGTCGGGATAGACGAACGGCACCTTGCGCGCGCGATCGTCGATGAAGAAATCGAACGGATTGATCGCGTTGATCTCGACCGCGAGCTCGACCAGCACGTCGAGCTCGGAGACCGCTTGCCCGGCCTTGAACRTGACGCGCGCGACGCGATYGCCGTGCGGATCGCGCAGCCAGTGCAGGCRATGCTCCGGCTCGACCAGCAGCTGATAGCTCTCGATCCGCGCGCGCGTGTGATYGGCCGGCCGCAACCGGATCAGCTGCGGGCCTAGCAGCGCCGGTCTCGGATAGTGGTAGCGGCTGCGAKGCTGGACGACGACGCGCACGCAGCGTTCTTACCACCTACCCGCGCCATGGGGTGATGCGCGGTAACCATCGCCTCACGTTCGCCCGGTAGCGCTTGTACTCGTCGCCGAACTGCTCGCCCAGCGCAGGCTCTTCGTAGGCGACAACGAACRAGAAGAATCCGGCCCACACGATCGCGCTGTACTCCAGCACCGTGACGCTCCCGAACAGGAGGCCCTGGCCGGCGATCAACGCCGTGACTGCGACGTACATCGGATTGCGGACGTAGCGATAGAGCCCGGTGACGACGAGGCGCTTGGGAGGCATCACGGGCGCCGGTGTGCCGAGGCCCTGCAACGCGAAGCGAGCGAACGAATCGAGCAAGATRGGCAACCCGGCGACGATCAGGGCGGCGCCGAGCACGCGCGCGATCGGGAATAGCGGAGGCGCGAAGTGCCAGTGCGTGAGGTACCAAGGGACGTACACGGCGAGCGTGCCCGGAGCGATGACCAGGAAGATCGCGGAACCGATGATCGCGGCGGCGCGCTGCACGATAGGATCATACTCAACGCCRCCGCGAATCGTGCGGATTGGGCGAGCGCTGGCGTCGCGTGATGTCCTGCGCGAGGGTSTAGTSGCGGTTCTTCGGCATGTCCCGAGCGTGGCAGAGCGCCCGGGACGCCTCCAGTGCATCAGCTAGATAATGCCGCCGCTTCGATAAAGGCCCGCCGACGCGAGCCTTTATCAATGGGCCGGCCCTGCGTGGTGGTCGTGGCACGCAGGGCATCGCGCCTCGACCTGGCCGTCTGCGGTGCTGCGCGCTTGGAGCACACCGGCGCCGCAGTGGCCGCAGCCGAACGCCGTCGAGGTCCATTGCACGGGCGGCCGCTCGCCGGTGGCCCTAAGCCAAGTGACCAGGGTCGCTGCCGGCCATACCGCGACGGCCGCACGTGGCCGCGCCAGGGCCCAATCCTGGCCGCTGGGCGCGCCCTGGCAAGCTGGGCAATGGTGGCGAAGCGTGCCGCGCATCTCGCGCGCCAGCAGCCCCTCATGGCCGCACGCCGGGCAGGCGATGACCAGCCGGCCATGATGCGCGCTCCATGCCGTGTTGCCGGGCCGGGTCGCACTCAAACGCGAGCCGCTGCGCAGCCGCATCGCGACGACGCCCACGGCCTCTGCCGCATGGCGAGCCTCAACCGCGTGGTGCACAACTTCACCGACCGCTGTCTCGGTCGCGATCGCGAAATTGTTCAAGGGCTCGAAGTGTGCGGGCGGTTTGTCCTTGGCGTTGCGGCCGATTTGCCATTCGCGCTCGCGGTTGTAGCAACTGACGCAGATGCCGAACTGCTGGATCACGCGCAGGTCGGTCCTTCCGCAGCGCAGGCATTCGCGCGAGGGCGCGCGTGTCGCTGGGCCCATCGCTGCGCCCGGCGGCGACGTGCGCCCGTGGTGCTCGCGGCCGACGAAGCATCCGCAGCAGGTCGTGCCGCTGGCCGCCGCGTTCCATCGGTCGGCGCAGGCGGTCTGCGATAGCACGGCGCTCAGGCGCTCGCATTTGAAGTACACCCCGGGCGCTCCAGCGGGGGCTGGAACGACCTTGACGCCCTCGATCATTCGGCGGCGGTCGCGGTGGTGCCGGCAAGGGCGCGCTGGCTCAGGATCGCGCCCACCTTGATGACGTCGGCCATCGACCGCCCGTGCTCCCGCACGATCGTGCGAAGGCGGCGGGCGGTATCGCGGTTGACGGTGATGGTGAGGCTGRCGGCCCCCTTCAGGGCAAGGCGCTGGCGGAATTCGCGCGAGCGCTGCGTGGCGAACTTTGCGGTCATGCGGCTTCGTTCATGCAACGTGTGAAGCCATGAAGCTTGTTGTCACGACCGTTGCCGGAAACGCCGACGGCCATCGTCGGCGCCGAGTCGCGCCGGCTATCCATCCCGGTCACGGACAATGTGGCCTTGATCGCAACCTACCTGCGAGTGCCGGGACAACCAAATGAAGGAAGTACCACAAGAACCTGCCGCCCCTCCCCCGATCTCGACGACAGGGGCTAGAGCAACCACACCTCCCGCGGAGGGCGAGCGTCGCGCCCAGCGCGGCTACGGACGCCAATACCAGTCGGCGGCCGCGGCCATTTACGCGGAACTCGAGCGTGGCGATCTCCTCTGGGTAGGCTTGGCCTATCGCGCTGCCGGCATCGCGGATGACCTCGTCCTGGGATTCGAGGGGCGCGTCATTGGATATCAATTCAAGGCGTCCCGTTTTCCCGAAAAGTTCACGCTGGGCACGCTTCTGATGGGTGCAAACGGCCTGTTCAAGCCGCTCGTTGACGCATGGCAGTCCCTGAGGAGCGCCCACCCCGACGAGGCGGTAGAGATCCGCCTAGTCACCAATGACTACCCTTCCACCAGCGACACGGTGGCCCCGGGCGCCGATGGCCACAGCGCCGCGTTCTTGGCCGAGTTCGAGCAGCATCCGGGGCGGAGCCTCTCTGAGTGGCGCGCGTCGCGATGGCAAGCCTTCGTTGACTCGCTGTGCAACGTTGCCGGCCTGGACGAGCCCACCTTCGAGCGATTCCTTCAAGTATTTCGTCTACTGCACGGCTCGGCGGCTGATTTCGTGCAACTCCACCGACTTTCTATCGAAGGTGCACGGCTCGCCAACGATGTCGCGAAGCTATTGCCGCAGCTGGTAGCCGATGCCCGCAACAAGGACCGATGGACGCGAGCGGAGCTGCTGTACGAGCTTAAATGGCGCGACAGCGCGATCACCCACCACAGCCATCTTTTCCCGGTGGGAGCGCACGTGCAGCGCAACGTTGACACCGAGGACGCGCTGCGCCACGCCATCCGGGCCGCGACGAGTGGCTATGTTGCCCTGATCGGCCCGCCGGGCGCCGGCAAGTCCACTTTGCTGCAAACCTCCCTAGCGACGGAACGGGGAGTGCTAGTGGTGCGCTACCTAGCCTACGTCCCTGGCGTGGGCCAAGGCGTGGGACGCGGCGAGGCCGATGACTTTCTGGAGGACATTGCCACCCAGCTCAAGAACAGCGGCTTGGTGGGCGTGCGGTTTCGAGACGAGACGCTGCCTGAGCGACGCGAGCAGTTCGCCGCGCTCCTGCGGCAGGCGGCCGTGCGATACCAAATGGATGGGGTGCGCACTCTGATCGTCGTTGATGGACTGGACCATGTCCCGCGCGAGGAAAAGCCGCAGCGCTCGTTCCTCGCCGAACTGCCGTTGCCCGAGTCCATCCCGGAAGGGGTGCTGTTTGTGCTGGGTACGCAGCAGCTGAACCTTCAGGACCTAAAGCCCGCGGTGCGAGATCAAGCCGATGCGGACAGCCGCAAGGTTCTCGTCTCGCCCCTCAGTCGCGAGGCCGTCCATCGCATGGCCGACCTGCTTGTGCTCGATCCCGCAATACCCCGCGACCGATTGTTCGAACTGTCCCATGGTCATCCCCTGGTCACGCGCTACCTCATCGAGGCGCTGCGCGATGCCGACGCGCAGGCGCGCGAAGCCCTGCTGGACGGAGCCATGACCTTTGCGGGCGACATCGAGACCGTCTACCACTCGGCCTGGCGAGGCATCCACGACGACGATGAGGCGCGGGATGTGCTGGGCTACATTGCCCGCGCCGAGGGCCCGATGCCGCTGGAACTGCTGGCCCGGACTATTCCCGAGTCTGCCATCGAGCGTGCACTCAAATCGGCTCGCCATCTGCTGACCGAAAACTCGTTGGGTTGGAGCGTGTTTCACAACAGCTTCCGTCTGTTCATCTTGGAGCAGCGGCGGCTTCGGCTCGGCATGGTGGACACGGCCTACTCCACGCAGGTGTACCGCGCATTGGCAGTCCTCGCCCGAGCCGCACCTGCGGACACGCCCCAGCGCTGGTTGGAGCTGCGCTACTTCGCCCGCGCAAGGGATCACGCTGAGGTGCTGCGGCTGGCGCAGCCGGCACGATTTCGGCGCCAGCTTTCCGAGGGGCGGTCCCCCAACGAACTGCAGGCGGACATCCGCCTGGCGCTGGGCGCCGCCAAAGCGACGCACGACGCGACAGTCGCCGTACGGCTGCTGCTGGCCCGCGATGAGATCGGACGGCGATCGACGGCGCTAGAGCAAGCCACGAGCCTCACGGAGGCCTTGCTGGCGGTGGGCGACATTGACGCTGCGCAGACCTTCGCCGAGGAGTACGGAAGCGACGGCTACCGAGTCGTTGATGCACTGCTTGCCGCAGGAGAGGACATCCGCGCGAAGAACCTTTTCGACAATCTGGAGCCACTGCAACAGCTGCTCACGGGCCAGCTCAACAACGATGGCTTTCAACACAACCAGTCCAAGTTTACCCAGTGGGCACGACGTGTGTTCCGTTTCAGGGACATCGAGCAGATCAAGCAGGCGATCGAGCGACTATCGATCGCCGGGGTCGGCCAAGCTGCCGGCGAGCGCGACGACGCGGAGGCGGAGCTCGCCGCGATTTTGCGGCAGGAGGTTGTCCTCGCGATCATCGCCGCGCGCCCGGACGCRAACGCGGCCGAATTGATCGAGCAATTTGGTCTAAGCATCGACTGCCTACCAGATCTGTTGGTCCACGCTGGCCTTTGCGCATACAAGCAGAATTCGCG
>NZ_JBFUCJ010000207.1:0-5495 GCF_056405295.1 Variovorax sp. P1_H2
GGCGGGGGCCGCCGCAGGTGCGGCCGCAGCGGCGGGCGCCGACGCTTCGGCCGCGGGGGCGGCGGGCGCCTGCGCGAAGCCGGACGTACCGGCGCCGAGCAGGCTCAGGCCCAACGCGAGTGAGACAAGGAATTTTTTCATTTCGGTTTGTTTCTTTCGTGCCTTGCGTGTCAGAGGGCTTCGCGGCCCGTTTCGCCGGTGCGGATGCGCACGACCTGCTCCAGGTCGTAGACGAAGATCTTGCCGTCGCCGATCTTGCCGGTGCGCGCCGCGCTCTCGACCGCCTCGATGACGCGTTCCACCAGTTCGTCGGCCACAGCGGCTTCGATCTTGACCTTCGGCAGGAAGTCGACGACGTACTCGGCGCCGCGGTACAACTCGGTGTGGCCTTTCTGGCGACCGAAGCCCTTGACCTCGGTGACCGTGATGCCCTGCACGCCGATGGCGGACAGTGCCTCGCGCACTTCATCGAGCTTGAATGGTTTGATGATGGCTGTGACCAGCTTCATGATGTTTCTCCTACAGATGAAAGAGGACGGCGCGGCGGCAAGCCGCGCCAGGTGCGTTTACAACGTCTTGGTCAGCATCACGATGAAGCGGGTCGCGTTGGGCGAGAAGGTGGTCTGGCCGACCGGGCCGATGGGCGTGGGGATGCCCGGGCTGGAGACCARGTTGAACGCGCTCTGCTCATTGCCGCCCTGGATATAGCCGCCCAGCGTCAGGCCGCTGCCGAAGTCGTAGGCCGCACCGACGTTGTAGTCGAGATAGTCCTTGTAGCCCAGGCTTTTGATGTCGCTGCTGAAGAAGGTGTAGCCGATGGCCGCCTTCAGCGTCACCTTGGGAATGATTTCCTTGCTGTAGGCCAGGTTCAGRTAGCYGGTGTTGGTGCCGTCCAGGCCCGARCCGSCCTTGTTGCCGGCGTAGTTGAAGTAGTCCTTGGAGACCGTCCACGAGTACTTGGCCGTGAAGGCGCCGATGTTSTCGTCCGACCAGGTGCCCGCGCCGTAGATTTCGGTGGTGGCACCGGCGCTGTTGCCGGGGTAGACATAGGTCAGCACGCCGACGTCCCAGTCRATCGGGCCGCCCTTGAACTTGTAGCCGCCGTAGAAGTCCATCTCGACCGAATTGCCAGGCAGCCAGTTGACGCTCGAGTTCCAGTTGCCGATGTAGAAGCCGCTGGAGCCGAAGGCGTAGTCCAGGCCGCCCTGGATCGCCGGCTTGACGTAGTCGTCCTTGGCGAAGCCGTTCTTCCCGATCACGTCCTGGTCCTGCCCGCGGAACTTGTAGTTCGTGGTCAGCGAGACGTTGGCCGTGAGATTCGGCGCCGGTGCAGCCGCGTCGGCGGCGGCCGCCTGCGCGCTGGCGAGCATCGGCAGGGCAGCAAGCGCGCCCACAGCCAGGATCTGGACGGATTTACGGTGCATCATCGAGCGAACTCCTCGGGGGGTGTTTTGAAGGTGGTTAGGAATGCTTCTCAAAGCAGGGAGCGTGCCAAAGCGCATCCCCCCGACGAGGCAGGGTTCTGCGCCTGACGCACTTGGTCACAATGAAGAACAAGAGATGGATGCACCATCTTGGTGAAAGGGAGCGAAATGAGTCTGTCTTTGGTGCAGAGCCGCGCCTTAGTGGGTCTTGAAGCCGCAAATGTCACGGTCGAGGTGCATCTGGCGAACGGATTGCCCAGTTTCACGCTGGTCGGCCTGGTCGACGTGGAGGTCAGGGAAGCCCGGGAAAGGGTCCGCTGCGCGATCCAGAACGCCGGTCTCGAATTTCCCACCAACAAGCGCATCACGGTCAACCTGGCGCCAGCCGACCTGCCGAAGGATTCCGGCCGCTTCGACCTGCCGATCGCGCTCGGCATCCTCGCGGCCAGCGGCCAGATCGAGGCCGACCGGCTGGCGGGCCACGAATTCGCGGGCGAACTCTCCTTGTCGGGGCAACTGCGTCCCGTGCGTGGTGCATTGGCGATGGCGCTTGCCCTGCACGTGCGCGGCATCGCCACCCGGCTGGTGCTGCCGGCCGAGAGCGCCCGGGAGGCCGCGCTGGTGCCGGGCGCCGAGGTCTATGGGGCCCGTCATCTGCTCGACGTGGTGAGGCAGTTCCTGCCGGCCGGCGCCGTGCCGCCGGCCACCGAGGCGGCCGAGGACGGCTGGGCGCGGGTGCTGGCGGCGCCGCCCGGCGCGGCGGCGCGCCATCCCGACCTGGCCGACGTGAAGGGGCATGCGGGCGCCAAGCGGGCGCTGGAGATCGCCGCCGCCGGCGGCCACAGCCTGCTGATGGTCGGCCCGCCCGGCTCGGGCAAGTCGATGCTGGCCCAGCGCTTCGCCGGGCTGCTGCCCGCGATGAGCGTCGACGAGGCGCTCGAGAGCGCGGCGGTCGCCAGCCTGGGCGGCCGCTTCGAGACTGCCCAGTGGATGCGCCGGCCGACCGCGAGCCCGCACCACAGCGCCAGCGCAGTGGCGATGGTGGGCGGCGGATCGCCGCCGCGGCCGGGAGAAATCTCGCTGGCCCATCACGGCGTGCTGTTCCTGGACGAGTTCCCCGAGTTCACGCGCGCGGCGCTGGAGGCGCTGCGCGAGCCGCTGGAGACGGGAACCATCACGATCTCGCGCGCCGCGCGGCGTGCCGAATTCCCGGCCCGCTTCCAGCTGATCGCCGCGATGAACCCCTGCCCCTGCGGCTGGCGCGGCTCGACGGTCAAGGCCTGCCGCTGCACGCCGGACCAGGTGACCCGCTACCAGGGCAAGCTCAGCGGCCCGCTGCTCGACCGCATCGACCTCCACATCGAGGTGCCCGGGGTGTCGGCGCAGCAGCTGCTGGAAGCCGCGGCCGGCGAAGCGACCGAGGCGATCCGGGCCCGGGCCGTGGTGGCGCGCGAACGCGCCCTGGCCAGACAGGGCGGGACCAACCAGGCGCTGGCCGGTGCCGAGATCGACCGGCACGCGGCCCTGCTGCCGGCGGCGCTGGCATTCCTGCACACCGCGGCAGCACGCCTGGGCTGGTCGGCGCGCAGCACGCATCGGGCGCTCAGGGTGGCGCGCACGATTGCCGACCTCGCGGGCACCCAGGACGTCGACGTCGCGCATGTGGCGGAGGCAGTGCAGTACCGGCGGGCACTGCAGGCGGTCGACTGAAGGACCGACAGTCGCGTCGGCTCATTACATTTCCTAACACTGTGTATCCGCACCGCGGGCTTCCGGGCCTGCGCGCAGGGCCTGGGGCGCAAAGAAAACCGCGGCTTTCGTGAACAATCGCGCATCCCTGCGAGCCGCCCCGCAACGCTTCCTTTCTTCGCCCGGATGGCTCCCTAGAATCCGGCCGCCCTCGACCCCGGTCGGCGGGCTTGTCTGTCACACATGAAGATTCAGGGATCAATAAATAGATGAAACACAGTACCTCCAAGAAGCTGTCGGCCGAATTCATCGGCACGTTCTGGCTCGTTTTCGGCGGTTGCGGCAGCGCGGTGCTGGCCGCCGGTTTTCCCGGGCTCGGGATCGGCTTCGTCGGCGTTTCGCTGGCCTTCGGCCTCACGGTGCTGACCGGTGCCTATGCGCTGGGCCCGATCTCGGGCGGCCACTTCAATCCGGCGGTGTCGATCGGCCTGGTGGTGGGCGGGCGCTTCCGCGCCGCCGAGCTGCCCGGCTACATCGTCGCGCAGGTGCTCGGCGCCATCGCCGCGGCCTTCATGCTCTACCTGATCGCCACCGGCAAGGCCGGTGCCGAGATCGGCGGCTTCGCGACCAACGGATTCGGCGAGCATTCGCCCGGCGGCTACGGCCTGAGGGCGGCGCTGCTGACCGAGGGGGTGCTGAGCGCGGTCTTCCTGATCGTGATCCTCGGCGCCACCGCGAACAACAGCGCCCCGGGCTTCGGCGGGCTGGCGATCGGGCTGTGCCTGACGCTGATCCACCTGGTCTCCATTCCCGTGACCAACACCTCGGTCAACCCGGCGCGCAGCACCGGGCCGGCACTGTTCGGTCCGGCCATCGCGGTGGACCAGCTGTGGCTGTTCTGGGTGGCGCCGATCGCGGGGGCGGTCATCGGCGCGGTGATCTACAAGCTGCTGCTGGCGTCGAAGACCGACACGTCGCAAGCAGCCTCCATCCGCGACACGGCGCGGCCAATGACCGCCTCGAACTGAAGAACCGGGCCCCGATCCGGGCGGGCTCCGCCCGTTAGAGTCAGGGCCGATGGGCCTTCCCGAACCGCACCCGCTTCCCGCCCCCTACAACCGCCGCCTCGTCGGCTGGCTCTCCCTCGCCCAGCTCATCACCTGGGGCAGCGTCTTCTACACCTTCGCGCTGCTGATGGAGCCGGTCGAGCGCGAGCTTGGCCTGAGCCGGGCCCAATCGTCGCTGGCCTTCAGCCTCGCGCTGCTGGCGGAAGGCGCCATGGCGTGGCCCGTCGGACGGTGGATCGACCGCGGCCACGAGCGCGCCGTGATGACCGGCGGCTCGCTGCTGATCGCTGCCGGCCTGCTGCTGCACAGCGTGGTGCACAGCGCGGCCGGCTTCTACACGGCCTGGCTGCTGCTCGGCGCGGCGCTCTCGKCCACGCTCTACACGCCGGCCTTCGCGGTCGTCACGCGCCGCTTCCCGAACGACTTCCGTCGCGCGATCATCACGCTGACCTTCCTCGGCGGGCTGGCCAGCACGGTCTTCATCCCGCTCGACGCCTGGCTGATCGCGCGGCTTGGCTGGCGCCATGCGCTGTGGGTGCTGGCCGCGATCCACCTGCTGCTGTGCGCGCCGCTGCATGCATCGATCCTGCGGCACGCGCCGAAGCGCAGCGTCGGCGCGCCGGCCACGGGCGCTGCCGCACCGCGGCAACCCGTCGGCCACTACCTGCGCAGCGCGCCCTTCCTGCTGATCGGCGTCTTCACCGTGCTGCTGATGGCGGTGACCGCTGCGCTGCCGCCGCACATGGTGAGCCTGCTGCGCGGCGCCGGGTTGTCGGAGACCTGGGCCATCGCGGTGCCGGCCGCGATCGGCATCGTGCAGGTGTTCGGCCGCGCCCTGCTCTACTTCTTCGAGCATCACTTCGACCTGCACCTGGCGAACCGGCTGATCCCCTGCCTGATCCCGATCGGTCTCGCGACCCTGCTGGCCGGCGCCGGCCATCCGGCCGCGGCGCTGGCCTTCGTGCTGTTCTACGGCATGGGCAACGGCATGCTGACGATCGTCAAGGGCACCGCGATCGCGCAGTACGTGAACCGCGAGCACGTCGCCACGCTCAACGGCGCGCTGGGCCTGCCCAGCGCGATCGCCCGCGCCCTCGCGCCACTGATGCTGGGCCTGCTGTGGACGCCGAGCGGCGGCTACACGATCGGGCTGTGGATCCTCCTGGCAGCCAGTCTGGTCGCCGTGCTCGCGTTGCTCGCCGCCCAGCGCTATGGCCGGCGCAGCCAGGCCCCTTCGTGAAACACCGCGGAACCGGCTTTGCCGGGCCGCTGGTGTTGCCCCCGGCAGGGGGCTGAGGAGCCGCGGCTCCAAGCC
>NZ_JBFUCJ010000208.1:0-5488 GCF_056405295.1 Variovorax sp. P1_H2
CTTGGCATGCCTTCCCTTCGGGTTGCCCGGCCAAGGGGCCGTCTGCGGCGTTGCCCGCGCTTGCAAGGCGTCAGCCTTGCTGCGCGTGGGCGCCTTGCATCCAGCCCCTTGGCCGGGCAACGCGATCCCTGGAAATAGCGGGAACACGCCCTAGCTGCGGTTCGGATTGTCCGGTCGGCGGCCTAGGCGTTCGGCACGCCGTCGTGGTCACGGCTCCAGACATGGCGATGGCCGTTCCACTCGCAGTGACCAAAGGCTATTTCCGAAACACCCGCAAATCGATCGCGTCCGCCATCGCCGCGTAGCCTGCATTGCCCGGATGGAGGTGGTCGCCGCTGTCGTGCAGTGGATTCAACGCCCGCGGATCGGCCGGATCGCGCATGACCGCATCGAAGTCCACCACGGCCGCGACATTGCGGCGGCTTCGGATCCAGCGGTTCACGGCATCGCGGCGCGACTCCTTTTCCTTGTTCCAGTAGCTCGCCCCCTTGAAGGGCGGCAGCGTGCCCAGCAGCACCCGGATGCCGCGCGCCTGAGCCTGCTGGATCAGCAGTTGCAGTCCCGCGGTGATCTCCTCGGCCGCCGGCTGCCCACGGATCGGTCCGGCCGCGCCTTCCGGCATGCTGAAGCCGATGTCGTTGATGCCGATCAGGACCAGGACGTGGGTCACGCCGGGACGCGACAGCGCGTCGCGCTCGAAGCGCGCGACGCCCTTGAGACCCGCCCCGTCGGTCAGCAGCCGGTTGCCCGAGAGCCCGGCATTGATGACCGTGACCTTCCCGTCGCCGGGCAGTGCACGCAGCCGGGCCGCCAGCCGATCGGGGTAGCGGACCGGCCGGCCGTTGTCCTCGACCGAGCCGGCGCCCTCGGTGATCGAATCGCCGAAGGCCACCACCATGCCGGCGCCGGCCGCCCATGCCGGCGCGTGCGCGGCCACGGCCACGGTCAGGGCGCCGAGCAAGAGCGCGGCGCGGCGTCGGGAGAGCAGCTTCATGCGAAGCGCAGTGTACGGGCCCGGCGGCCCGGCCTTCACCAGGTATCGACGTAGGCCTGCGCCGGCTCCCGCGGTGCCGATGCCGACGCCAACCCGCGCACCAGCCAGGCCCGCGTGTCGGCGGGATCGATGACCGCATCGATCTCGAGCGTCTGCGCCATGTGGATCGCCTCGCCGTTGGCGTACTGCTGCGCCACCAGCTTCCTGAACAGCGCATCGCGCTCGGCGCCCTCGGCGGCCGCTTCGAGTTCCTTGCGGAAGCCGAGGCGCACCGCACCCTCGAGCCCCATGGCGCCGAACTCGCCGGTGGGCCAGGCCACCGTGAACACCGGCGCGTCGAAGCCGCCGGCAGTCATGGCCTGCGCGCCCAGGCCGTAGCCCTTGCGCAGCACCACCGCGAAGTAAGGCACGCGCAGGTGCGAGGCCACCATGAACATGCGGCACACGTGGCGCACCTGCGCCTGGGCCTCGATCTCGGGGCCGACCATGAAGCCGGGCGTGTCGCACAGCGCCACCAGCGGCAGGCCGTGCGCATTGCACAGCTGCATGAAGCGTGCCGCCTTGTCCGCCGCCTCGACGTCGATCGCGCCGCCGAGGTGATGCGGATTGTTGGCCAGCAGGCCGACCGGCTTGCCCTCGATGCGCGCCAGCGCGGTCACGATGCCGGCGCCGAAGCCGGCACGCAGTTCGAGCAGCGAGCCGGTGTCGGCGACGCCGCGCATCGCGGCGCGCACGTCGTAGACGCGCAGCCGGTTCTCGGGCACCGCATGGCGCAGCGCACGCGGATCGGCGCACTGCCAGTTGCCGGTCGCGCCCTGGAAGTACGAGAGGTACTGCTTGGCAGCGGCCACGGCTTCGGCTTCGTCCTTGACCAGGATGTCGATCACGCCATTGCGCGACTGCACGCCGCTCGGACCGATCTGCTCGGGCGCGAATGTGCCCAGGCCACCGCCTTCGATCATCGCCGGGCCGCTCATGCCGATGTTGCTGGCCTCGGTGGCGATGATCACGTCGGCGCAGCCGAGCAGCGCCGCATTGCCCGCGAAGCAGCGGCCGTGCACGATGCCGACCACGGGCACCTTGCCCGACAGCGCCGCGAACTGGCTGAAGGTGTGGTTGTTGAGTCCGGCGACGACGGCCAAGTCGGTATCGCCGGGGCGCCCGCCGCCGCCTTCGGCGAACAGCACCACCGGCAGCCGCAGCTGGTGCGCGATGCCCAGCATGCGGTCGGTCTTGTGGTGGTTGCGCATGCCCTGCGTACCGGCCAGCACCGTGTAGTCGTAGGACATCACCACGGCACGCGACTTCTCGGGACCGAACTGCCTCGCGTTGATGCTGCCGATGCCGGTCACCATGCCGTCGGCCGGCGTGTTGGCGATCAGGTCCTCGAGCGTGCGGCGGCGGGTCTGGGCGGCGATCGCGAGCGCGCCGTACTCGGTGAAGTTGCCCGGATCGTCGGCCGTCTCGCACAGGTCGGCGATGTTGGCGCGCGCGGTGCGCCCGCCTTGGCGCTGGCGCTTGGCCACCGCGGCGGCGCGGTTCGCATCGAGCGTCGGCGCGTGGCGATCGATGACCTTCTGCAGGTCGGGGCGGATCAGGTCGAGGTCGTGGGCGGCCTGCGCCTCGGCTTCGACGGCCTGCGCATCCACGGCTTCGAGCCGCACCAGCGACTGACCCTCGACCAGGTAGTCGCCGGCAGCTGCCAGCAACGACACCACACGACCGGCGAAGGGCGCATGCAAGAGATGCTCCATCTTCATGGCCTCGAGCACGCCCAGCTGCGCACCCGCCGGCACGAGATCGCCGACGTCGACCTCGAACTGCACCAGCTTCGCGGGCATCGGCGCCTTGACCACCCGGGCATCGTCTTCGTCCTGCGGAGAAGTTGCTTCGACATGCACGTGCAGCCCGCGTACCGCCCTGGCGTTCGCCGCATCGATGTGCGTCGCGGCGGCGAGCAGGTCGGCCAGATGCGCCTCGACGAAGCGCGTGTGCACCGCCTGTGTCGCGAACTCGGGTCGCTCCGCGAGCGCACGCAACAATGAAAGATTGGTTGCGATTCCCTCGATGCGGCACTCCTCCAGCGCACGCAGCGAGCGCCGCACCGCATCGGCGAAGCGCGGCGAGGACGAATGGACGATCAGCTTGGCCAGCAGCGTGTCGTAGTGCGGCGACGGCGCGAGGCCCGCATAGCCGTGGGTGTCGACCCGCACGCCGGGCCCGGCGGGCAGGTCGAAGCGCGCCAGCGTGCCGCCGGACGGCCGCGCCTGGCCATCGGCATCGAGGGTCTCGGCGTTGATGCGCCACTGGACCGCGAAGCCGCGCTGCGGCGCGCTGCGATCGGCATCGACCGCGAGGTCGCCCAGCGTCTGGCCGTCGGCGATGGCGATCTGCAGCTGCACCAGGTCGAGGCCGGTGACCGCCTCGGTCACCGTGTGCTCGACCTGCAGGCGCGGATTGGCCTCGATGAAGACGAAGGGCAGCGTCGTCGAGCGCTCGTCGACCAGGAATTCGAAGGTGCCCAGGCTCTGGTAGCCGACCGCGCGGGCCATGCGCAGCGCCGCCTGCGTGACCTGCAGGCGCAGCGCCTCGGGCAGCGAGGGGCTGGGCGCGATCTCGACCAGCTTCTGGAAGCGCCGCTGCAGCGTGCACTCGCGCTCGCCGAGGCTCGCCACCGCCTGCCCGTCGCCCAGCACCTGCACCTCGATGTGGCGCGCATTGCGCATCAGGCGCTCGACGTAGACGCCGTCGACGCCGAAGGCAGCCCTGGCTTCGGAGGTGCAGCGTGCATGCGCCTCGGGCAGCTCGGCGGCGCTCAGCACCGCGCGCATGCCGCGGCCGCCGCCGCCGCCGATCGCCTTGACCATCACGCCCGCGCCGTCGGCCTGCTGGGCGGCGAAGAAGGCCTGCGCCTCGGCCAGCGTCACCGCGCCCGCGCTGCCCGGCATCACAGGCACCTGGCACTGCCCGGCCAGCGCCCGTGCGCGCGCCTTGTCGCCGAACAGCGCGAGCTGCGCCGGCGTCGGGCCGATGAAGCGCAGGTCGGCGTCGGCGCAAGCCTGTGCGAAGTCGGCGCGCTCGCTCAGGAAGCCGTAGCCCGGATGCACCGCATCGCAGCCCTGCGCGCGAGCGATCGCGATCAGCGCGGCGCCGTCGAGGTAGGCCGAGGGGCCGGTCGCGTCGAGCGCCACCGCGGCGTCGGCCAGTTGCACATGCAGCGCGGCGGCATCGTCCCTGGCATGGACCGCGACGCTCGCGATGCCCAGGTCGCGCAAGGCGCGCACCAGCCGCACCGCGATCTCGCCGCGGTTGGCAATCAACACTTTCTTCAGCATCGGATCAGTCTTTCAGCAATCGGCGCAGCACCTTGCCGGCACCGGTGGTCGGCAGCGCGTCGATAAAACGCACGGCACGCGGCGCCTTGTAGCTCGCCATGTTGTCGCGGGCCCAGGCCATGAGTGCGTCGGCGTCGAGTTCGGCGCCCGGCTTGCGCACGATGAAGGCCTTGACCACCTCGCCCTTCTCGGCGTCGGGCTGGGCGATGACCGCGGCCTGCGCCACGGCCGGGTGCTTGATCAGGATGGTCTCGACCTCTTCGGGGAACACGCTGTAGCCCGAGACCTTGATCATCTCCTTGAAGCGGCCGATGAAGCTGAGGTAGCCGTCGGCATCGATCTTCCCCATGTCGCCGGTGTGGACCCAGCCCTCGCGCAAGGTCGCGGCGGTGGCCTCGGGCTTGTTCCAGTAGCCCTTGAACGAGCCCGGGCTGCGCAGCACGATCTCGCCGACTTCGCCGGTGGGCTTGTCCTTGCCGGTGTCGCCGTCGACGATGCGGATCGTGACGCCCGGCACCGCGATGCCCTGCGTACCCCAGCGCGGCGCGTGGTGCGGCGTGTAGGTGTCGCAGGTGTGGGTTTCGCTCAGGCCGTAGGCGGCCTCGAAGGAGCTGCAATGCTTCGCGAAGCCGCGCCACTGCTGCGCCAGCGGCTCGGTGAAGGCGATGCCGAAGCTGGTGACCGGGTTCATGCGCAGACTGGAGAGATCGAAGCTCGCGATGTCCGGCAGCTGCATGCAGGCGACGTTCATCGGCGCGATGCTGTACCACCAGCCGACCTTGTGGCGGTCGATCGCCTGCAGGGCCGCGCGCGGGTCGAAGCGATGCAGCAGCACCGAGGTGGCGCCGGTCAGCACGGGCACGTTGACGCCCATCAGCATGCCCGCGATGTGATAAAGCGGCGCGATCGACAGCAGCACGTCGCCGCCCGAGACGCCGTTGCAGTCGGCGGCCGCGCGGGTCTTGAAGAGCGCATTGCCGTAGCTCAGCATCGCGCCCTTGGGCAGGCCGGTGGTGCCCGAGGTGTAGGTCATCAGCGCCACGTCGTCGAGCGAGAGCGCGACCGGCGCCGGGCGCTCGCCGCTCTTCGCGACCGCGAGGAAGTCCTCGCAGCCGGCCGGCACGCCGCGCGGCTCGCGCTGCGCCGCGGCCAGTTCGGC
>NZ_JBFUCJ010000209.1:0-5451 GCF_056405295.1 Variovorax sp. P1_H2
TCCAGTACACGCCCGTGGCCTCCATGCCCACCTGCTCGACGCCGAACGAGTCGAGCCAGTCGGCCAGCGCCAACAGGCCCGAGGTGGTCGTGGCAAAGGTGCGCACCTCCTGCAACGGGGGGCCGTCGCCGGCAATGCGCACGCACGCCGCCACGGTTTGCTTGTGAACGTCCAGACCCGCGCAGCGCGGATAGATGACTTGCATGATCGCCTCCAATGCGCGGCGACATCGGCGTGCGGCCCACGTCATCGAAGTCTGAAATGCGTGCTCAGGGGCGCGAAGCCCGAGGCGACAGTACGGGGTGCTCGTGGAGCCGCGGGTCCAACTAGGATTCGGGTTCGAGGCACCAAGTACAAACCGACCTCTGTGCCGGACGCCGCACCCGATTACACAGCGTTTCATGGGTCGTGGGTCGCGCACCGCGCGGTGGAGCAACTAGGATGAAACCGGGCCATTCGAATCTGGGAGCGCGTGGGCGGGCTCACGCCGACGGCGTACTCTGCTCCGCGAATGTCCCCCGGCCTGTGGCCTGCTCTTTTTTTCGCTGCGCAGAGCACACCATCGACGTGATCCGTCACAGCGGTCGTCGATCGACGATCGCGACACAGCGTTGCCCGTGCCGAGGGCATCGGGTGGCCCCCGGTGGCCTCGGCGCGCGGCCCTGACGCCTCTTTGAATTTCGATTGCGTTTCATGCGTCGCGGAAGGCGTATCGCGCCATGGACCATCGAATTTCAGCTCCCGCCCTCAACGGTTTCACGCGCGAAAAACTCGCTTCGCATTATGAAAAGAACGACTGCTGCGCCGCAATATTTTTTCTCAATACGAGAAAATTAATTTTGCATTGAGAAAAGTGATTGTAAGTTGTTGATTTTGCTCATATAAAAATATGTCTTCTATAAGACATAAGAGTAGGGCTCTCGCTTAAAGTAACTTCCACGACGCGACAGCGCCACCTCTCAATCAACCCTCGGAGTGACCATGCCCCAGACCATCACAGAACAACTGAGCCGCGAACAGCAGATTGCCGCCCTCGAAAAGGATTGGGCGACCAATCCGCGCTGGAAGGGCATCAAGCGCGGCTACAGCGCGGCCGACGTCGTGCGCCTGCGCGGCTCCTTCCCGATCGAGTACACGCTGGCCCGCCGCGGTGCCGAGAAGCTGTGGGACCTGGTCAACAACGAGCCCTACGTCAACTGCCTCGGCGCCCTGACCGGCGGCCAGGCCATGCAACAGGTGAAAGCCGGCGTCAAGGCGATCTACCTGTCGGGCTGGCAAGTCGCCGCCGACAACAACAGCTACGCCTCGATGTACCCCGACCAGTCGCTGTACCCGGTGGACTCGGTGCCGACCGTGGTCGAGCGCATCAACAACACCTTCCGCCGCGCCGACGAGATCCAGTGGTCCAAGGGCACGAACCCGGGCGACGAGGCCTATGTCGACTACTTCGCGCCGATCGTGGCCGATGCCGAAGCCGGCTTCGGCGGCGTGCTCAACGGCTTCGAGCTGATGAAGGCCATGATTCGCGCCGGCGCCGGCGGCGTGCACTTCGAAGACCAGCTCGCCTCGGTCAAGAAGTGCGGCCACATGGGCGGCAAGGTGCTGGTTCCGACCACCGAAGCGGTGCAGAAGCTGATCGCCGCGCGCATGGCGGCCGACGTCTGCGGCACGCCGACGCTGGTCATCGCCCGCACCGATGCCGAAGCCGCCGACCTGCTGACCAGCGACTACGACGAGAACGACAAGCCCTTCCTGACCGGTGAGCGCACCGCCGAAGGCTTCTACAAGACCAAGAAAGGCATGGACCAGGCGATCTCGCGCGCCATCGCCTACGCCTACTACGCCGATCTGGTGTGGTGCGAGACCGGCACGCCCGACCTCGAGTTCGCCCGCAAGTTCGCCGAGGCCGTGCACAAGGTGCACCCGGGCAAGATGCTGGCCTACAACTGCTCGCCGTCCTTCAACTGGAAGAAGAACCTCGACGACGCCACCATCGCCAAGTTCCAGCGCGAACTCGGCGCCATGGGCTACAAGTACCAGTTCATCACGCTGGCCGGCATCCACTCGATGTGGTTCAACATGTTCGACCTGGCGCAGGACTACGTGAAGCGCGGCATGTCGGCCTATGTCGAGAAGGTGCAGGAGCCCGAGTTCGCGGCCCGCGACCGCGGCTACACCTTCGTGTCGCACCAGCAGGAAGTCGGCACCGGCTACTTCGACGAAGTGACCACCGTGATCCAGGGCGGCAAGTCGAGCGTCACCGCGCTGACCGGTTCGACCGAGGAAGAACAGTTCCACTAAGACCGAGGGTCTCTGATTCATATCCCCGCGTGAGCGATCACGCGGGGATTTTTTTGTCTGCGGGCAGTGACGAGCGTGGGGGTCTCAGTCGGCGGCCATGCGAAGGTCGCGAACACCCCTGTCCAAGCGCTGGCGAAGCAGCGCACGCAGCGTGACGCCCTCGGCGTAGCCGACCAGGGTCGCGATCTGCTCCAGGCTCTTGTCGCTGGTCTTCAGCAGGTGCACCGCACGCTCGACCCGCAGGTCCTGGAAGTACGACAGCGGCGTCTTGCCGAGCACCTGCTGCATGCGGCGCGCCAGCGTGCGCTTGCTGGTGCCGGCGGCCAGCGCCGCATCGTCGAGCGAGAAGCCTTCGGCCAGCCGGCCGCGGGCCCAGCGTTCGAAGCGCTCGACGGTCGGATCCGAATGGCTCAGGTGGTCGGTGATCACGTAGGCCGACTGCGAGGGCCGCGAGTCGACGATCAGGTACTTCGCCACCAGCGTGGCCAGCTCGGGGCTGGCCTGGCGCACCAGCAGCAGCGCCATGTCGACATGGCTCAGCGCGGCACCCGCGGTGACGAAGGCGCCGGAATTCACCAGCATGCGCGACTCGTCGAGCCGCACCGCCGGGTAGCGCTGGCGGAACAGCGTCGACAGCCACCAGGTGGTGGTTGCGTTCTGGCCGTCGAGCAGGCCCGATTCGGCGAGCACGAAGGTGCCGATGCAGGCCGCGGCGATCCGGACGCCGCGCGCCGACTGCTCGCGCAGCGCGGCCGTGGCGTCCGCGATGTCGCGGCGCCGCAGCGCGGCCTGGAGCCCGTCAGGCGTCTTCTCGCCGATCGCCGGGATCACCGTCCAGTCGGGCGTGCGTGCCGGGCCGGCAGGCAGCACCGGCACGCCGAGCCCCTGCGCGGTGCGCACCTTCCGGCGCATGCCGACCAGCGCGACGTCGAAAGGCGGCCCCGCCAAGCCGAGCATGCCGGCCAGTTCGTTGGCGGTGCCGAAGACGTCCTGCACCGTCGCCAGGCCGGTATCGAACACGCCGTCGAGCGCGAGGATGTCGATCTTCATGGCAATAACGATATCAAAGATGTCAAAAATGCCAATAGGACAAAGCCGAGCCCGGGCCTAGAGTTTCATGGCAGGTCGACGCAATCCCGCGCAACCGCAGCCACAGGAGACCCTCATGATCAAGTACGCACTGTTCGCCCGCCTCGAAGCCAAGCCGGGCAAGGAAACCGAAGTCCAGCAGTTCCTCGAAGCCGGCCTGGCGATGGCGCGGGACGAGAAGACCACGCCGATCTGGTTCGCGCTGCGCCTGTCGCCGAGCACCTTCGGCATCTTCGATGCTTTCGAGGACGAGGCCGGGCGCCAGGCCCACCTGGCCGGGCCGATCGCCCAGGCCCTGATGGCGAAGGCGCCGGACCTGTTCGCCCAGCCGCCGTCGATCGAGCAGATCGACGTGCTGGGCCTGAAGAATGCCGCGCCGGCGAGTTGATCGGCGCAGCGGATAGAATCTGCGCCTCAGTCTCAGCACCCACAAGAGCGAGAAAGGCACCCTGGTTATGACACCGCGAACTACACCGCACGCAACGAGCGGTCTTTTCCCCGAAGGAAAAGGCCGGTAGGCCGCGCACGCTGGAAATCTCTCCAGCCCATGAACCAGAGCCAAGCGCGGTCCACGACCGCGCTTTTTTTATTTCTCGTCGAGGTTTTTCCATGATCCAGATCACGCTTCCCGACAACTCGCAGCGCGAGTTTCCCGGCCCGGTTTCGGTGGCCGACGTTGCCAAGGCCATCGGCCCCGGACTGGCCAAGATGACGGTGGCCGGCAAGGTCGACGGCCGGCTGGTCGATGCCAGCGACATCATCGACCACTCCGCCAAGCTGCAGATCATCACGCCCAAGGACGACGAGGGCCTGGAGATCATCCGCCACTCGACGGCCCACCTGGTCGGCCACGCGGTGAAGCAGCTCTACCCGACGGCCAAGATGGTGATCGGCCCGGTGATCGACGAAGGCTTCTACTACGACATCTCGTATGAGCGCCCGTTCACGCCCGAGGACATGGCGGCGATCGAGGCCCGCATGCGCGAGCTGATCGCGCAGGACTACGACGTGGTCAAGAAGATGACGCCGCGCGACGAGGTCATCGACGTCTTCAAGTCCCGTGGCGAGGACTACAAGCTGCGGCTGGTCGAGGACATGCCCGACGAGAAGGCCATGGGCCTCTACTACCACCAGGAATATGTCGACATGTGCCGCGGCCCGCACGTGCCGAACACGCGCTTCCTGAAGGTCTTCAAGCTCACGAAGCTGGCCGGCGCCTACTGGCGCGGCGACGCCAAGAACGAGCAGTTGCAGCGCATCTACGGCACGGCCTGGGCCGACAAGAAGCAGCTCGACGACTACATCCGCCGCATCGAGGAGGCCGAGAAGCGCGACCACCGCCGGCTCGGCAAGGAACTCGACCTGTTCCACATCGACGAGGCTGCGCCGGGCCTGGTGTTCTGGCATCCGAAGGGCTGGTCGATCTGGCAGCAGGTCGAGCAGTACATGCGCAAGATCTACCGCGAGACGGGCTACCAGGAGGTCAAGGGCCCGCAGATCCTCGACAAGAGCCTGTGGGAGAAGACGGGCCACTGGCAGAACTACCGCGAGAACATGTTCACGACGGAGTCGGAGAAGCGCGACTACGCGCTGAAGCCGATGAACTGCCCGGGCCACGTGCTGATCTTCAAGTCGGACCTGCGCAGCTACCGCGACCTGCCGCTGCGCTACGGCGAGTTCGGCCAGTGCCATCGCAACGAGCCGTCGGGCGGCCTGCACGGCATCATGCGGGTGCGCGGCTTCACGCAGGACGACGGCCACGTGTTCTGCACGGAAGACCAGATCCTCGAGGAGTGCGTGGCCTACACGGCGCAGTTGCTCAAGGTGTATGCCGATTTCGGCTTCACGGACATCCTCTACAAGGTGGCGACGCGGCCCGACAACCGCATCGGCTCCGACGAGCTGTGGGACAAGGCCGAGAACGCGCTGATGGAGGCGCTGCGACGCTCGGGCGTGGAGTTCGTGATTTCGCCGGGCGAGGGCGCGTTCTACGGCCCCAAGATCGAGTACACGCTGCGCGACGCGATTGGCCGCCACTGGCAGTGCGGCACGATGCAGGTC
>NZ_JBFUCJ010000210.1:0-5338 GCF_056405295.1 Variovorax sp. P1_H2
TCTTTGAACACCCCCGAGCCCGGCATGCGGTGCGGGACGGGCGATCCCCACTGCGCCGCTGAGGAGCGCAGCTTCAGGCGGAAGAAGGGCCGCGCGTGTTTGAGCCGAAGGCGAGTTTCGCGCGGACCCCGCCTGGAGCGAGCACCGCAAGGCAGCCCGAAGGGCCGGCGCAGTGGGGTCGCTCGGCCCGTACCGCGTGCCGGGCGCCTCTCCCAACGCACGAGCGCCCCTCCCAACGCACGAGCGCCTCAAGCCCCCTGGACGCCCCTAGAACGGCTGATACTGATACAGCCAGGTCTCAGACAAGGTCTGATCCCCGTTCTTCAGGAACAGCCGCATGTCCACCGGCTCCGTGCCCTCGGGCGTGAAGTCGAACTGGGCCCGCCAGTGCCCCGGCACGCCGTTCGGCACCGGCTCCGCGAAGATGTACGAGAACTTGCCGCGCGCGGYGGTCAGCACCAGTTCGGGCTTGACGCCGAAGGGCAGCGATTCGAGCGGCTTGCCGATGAACTCGACCATGAACTTGCGCACGCCCCGCGGCCGCGGCTGGCCGGGCTGGCCGCCGCGCCCCATGCGGGTGGCGACACAGCGTGCCAGCGGCGACGGGAAGGGTTCCTCGGCGCTCCAGTGGAGCCGGTACTTGAGCGCCACGCTCGATCCGGCGGCGGCCGGTGCCTTGGGCACCCAGCAGGCCAGCACGTTGTCGTGGATCTCGTCGTCGGTCGGGATCTCGATCAGCTGTACCGCACCCTCGCCCCAGGCGCCGATCGGCTCGACCCAGAGGCTCGGGCGCTTCTCGTAGTAGACGCCGTCCTGGTAGTGGTCGAAGCCGCGGTCGCGCTGCAGCAGTCCGAAGCCCTTCGGGTTGTTGTCGGTGAAAGAGGAGGCCCGGGTCTGTGCCGGGTTGTTGAGCGGCCGCCAGATGCGCTCGCCGCCGCCGCTCCACATCGCCAGTCCGTCCGAATCGTGCACCTCGGGGCGCCAGTCGATGCCGGTGGGCTTCACGGTCTCGGAGAACCAGTACATCGAGGTCAGCGGCGTGAGGCCGAAGCGGGCGACGTCGCGGCGCAGGAACAGGCGGCAGTCGATGTCCATCAGCACGCCTTTGCCACGCTGCAGGACGAAGGTGTAGGCGCCCGTGATGCCGGGGCCCTCGAGCAGGGCGTAGACCGTCATGGCGTCCGAGCCCGGGGCCGGCGGCTCGAAGTAGAAGCGCGTGAAGTTCGGGAATTCCTCGGCCCGGTCGGGCACCGCGGCATCGAGCGCGATCCCGCGCGCCGACAGGCCGTACTGGTAGAGCTCGCCGATGGCGCGGAAGTAGGAGGCGCCGAGGAAGGCCACCCAGTCGTTCTTCTGCCAGGGCCGCTTGCCTTGATCGCCGAGGCGGCTTTCCTGCAGCCGGAAGCCCGCAAAGCCGGCGCCCCCCGGCAACTGCCTGGCCGGGCTGTCGGCCGGCATCGTGAAATAGGCGGGGTCGTAGAGAATCTCGCGCGCGAAGACGTCGCTGCCAGCGCTCTCGAGCACGTACATGTGGACCGGCGCCGGAAAGTAGCGGCCCAGGTGGAAGAAGGTCACGGGGAACGGGCCCGGCCCGTCGCGGAACAGCGCGTTGCCGGTGTCGAACCTGATCTTGCCGTGGGCGTCGTAGTCGATGCGCTGCAGCACGTCGGGCGGCAGCGAGTTGTCGGCCGCGTAGGGCTTGGCGGCCAGCGACTTCGACAGTGCAACAAGACGTTCGAAGGAGAAGGGCGCCGGCCGGCTGAGCTGGAGCCCATTGGCCGCCAGGGCCTCCGCGGGCAGTCCGAGGGCGGCGAGCGCGAGCGAGGCGCCACCGGCGGCAAGGAGTGAACGACGATCCATCATGTGGCCTCCAATCTAGCGAAGCGACAGGACTGGCGCCGTAGGCCGAAGCCGGAAGAAACCGTCTTGCCGGCATGGTCCTACAGTCGAATTCGAAAGCAAGACACGGAGTGCGCAGCGGATCGTCCTTTCCTACAGTGGATCCACCGATCAACACCGACGCAGAGGACGAACATGAACATGAGCAACGCCAATGAAATGCGGGCCCTCGCCACGGCCAGCGATCCGCGCTGGGCGGCGGTGGCCGCGCGCGACCCGGCGGCCGACGGCCGCTTCTTCTATTCGGTCCGCACCACCGGCGTGTACTGCCGGCCTTCGTGCGGGGCTCGGGCGGCGCGGCCCGAGAACGTCGACTTCCACGCCACGGCGGCCGATGCGGAGCGCGCCGGCTTCCGGCCCTGCCTGCGCTGCAAGCCCGACCAGCCGGCGCGGCCCGAACGGCGGGCCGCCCAGGTCGCCGCGCTGTGCCGCTTCATCGAAGAGGCCGAGCAGGCGCCCACGCTCGACGAACTGGCGGCGCGCGCCGGCCTCAGCGCCTCCCATCTCCACCGGCTCTTCAAGGAAGTCACGGGATTCACCCCGAAGGCCTACGCAGCGGCGCATCGGGCCCATCGTGTGCGCGAGGAGCTGGTGCGCAGCGACTCGGTGACGAGCGCGATCTACAACGCCGGCTACAACTCCAATGGCCGCTTCTACGAGGACGCCGACTGGACGCTCGGCATGACGCCGACGGCCTGGCGGGCCGGCGGGGCCGACACCGAGATCCGCTTCGCCATCGGCGAGTGCGCGCTCGGTTCGATCCTGGTGGCGCAGAGCGATCGCGGGGTCTGCGCGATCGCGCTGGGCGACGATCCCGATGCGCTGGCGCGCGAGCTGCAGGACCGGTTCCCGAAGGCCCGGCTGCTCGGCGGCGATGCCGACTTCGAGGCCTTGGTCGCCCGGGTGGTCGGCTTCGTCGAGGCCCCGGCCCTCGGGCTCGACCTGCCGCTGGACTTGCGCGGCACGGCCTTCCAGCTGCGCGTCTGGCAGGCGCTGCGCGAAATCCCCGCCGGCACCACCGCGAGCTACAGCGAGATCGCCGAGCGCATCGGCGCGCCGAAGTCGACGCGCGCCGTGGCCCAGGCCTGCGGTGCCAACACCCTGGCGGTGGCGATCCCCTGCCACCGCGTAGTGCGCAGCGACGGCAGCCTCTCGGGCTACCGTTGGGGCGTGGAGCGCAAGGGTGCGCTGCTGCGTCGGGAGGCAGAGCCGTCATGAGTGCGCGGGACCTGGATGGCGTCGACTGGGCGCAGGTGGACAACGATCTCGATGCGCAGGGGAGCGCCATGATCCAGGGCCTGCTGACGCCCGACCAATGCCGTTCGATGGCCGCGCTGTATGCCGAATCGGCGGCGTTTCGCAGCCGCGTCGTGATGGAGCGCCACGGCTTCGGCCGCGGCGAGTACAAGTACTTCGACCATCCGCTGCCGGCGCTGGTCGCGGGCCTGCGCGAGTCGGTCTACCCGCAGCTCGTGCCCATCGCCAACCGCTGGAACCAGGCCATGGGCATCGACGTGCGCTTTCCGCCGCAGCATGCCGAGTTCATCGCGCGCTGCCATGCGGCAGGGCAGCTGCGGCCGACGCCGCTGCTGCTGCAGTACGGCCCGGGCGACTACAACTGCCTGCACCAGGACCTGTACGGCGAGCATGTCTTCCCGCTGCAGCTGGTGCTGTTGCTGTCCGAGCCCGACCGCGATTTCACGGGCGGAGAATTCGTCCTGACCGAACAGCGGCCGCGCATGCAGTCGCGGCCGATGGTGCTGCCGCTGCGCCAGGGCGACGCGGCGGTGATCGCGGTGCACCAGCGGCCGGTGCAGGGCACGCGCGGCGTCTACCGGGTCAACCTGCGGCATGGCGTGAGCCAGGTGCGCTCGGGCCGCCGGCATACGCTCGGCATCATCTTCCACGACGCCGCTTGAATGACGCCGGACCTGTTCGAGACCGAAGCCCCCTGGCGCGAGCCGCTCGCGCCCGGCGCGGTGGTGCTGCGGCGATTCGCGCTCCACCGCGACGCTGCCTTGCTCGCGGCCGTGCAACGGGTGGTCGATGCGGCGCCGTTCCGCCACATGGTCACGCCGGGCGGTTTCCGGATGCAGGTGGCGATGACCAACTGCGGCGCGCTGGGCTGGGTCAGCGACCGCCGCGGCTACCGTTACGACGTCAACGATCCCGACAGCGGGCGGCCCTGGCCGCGCATGCCGGCCGAGTTCTCGCAACTGGCGGCCGAAGCCGCGGCCGAGGCCGGCTTCGAGGGATTCGCGCCCGACGCGTGCCTGGTCAACCGCTACCAGCCCGGCACGCGGCTGTCATTGCACCAGGACCGCGACGAGCGCGACCACGGCCAGCCGATCGTCTCGGTATCGCTCGGCGTCCCGGCCATGTTCCAGTTCGGCGGCACCCGGCGCACCGACACGCTGCAGCGGGTGCCGCTGGCCCATGGCGACGTGGTCGTGTGGGGCGGCCCGGCACGGCTCAACTTCCATGGCGTGCTGCCCCTGAAGGACGCGCAGCATCCGCTGCTGGGTGACTGCCGCATCAACCTCACGTTCCGGAAGGCCGGATGATCGGCTCGCGCGGCGGCAGCCGGCGCGTCTCGCCGATCGCCGTCACGAAGAACTGCGCCTCTGCCATGCCCTGCGCGGCGCGCAGTTCCGCGAGCCTGCGCGGCGGCTCGTCGAGCGCCTCGTCGGTCAGCTGGAACACGCCCCAGTGGATGCCGAGGGAGCGCTTGGCGCCGAGATCGACATGGATGCGCAGCGCTTCCTCGACATCCACGTGCTGGTCGCGCATGAACCAGCGCGGCGCGTAGGAGCCGATCGGGATCAGGGCGATGTCGAAGCCGCCGCCCAGTTCGTCGCTCTGCCGGTCGGCGAAGTGCGCGCGGATGTCGCTGAAGTCGCGCGAATAGCCGGTGTCGCCCGTGAACAGCAGGTGGCAGTCCGGCGCCAGCACGGCGAAGCCGCCCCATAGCGTGGCCAGGGCGTCGCGCGGGCTGCGCGAGGACCAGTGCTGGGCCGGCACCAGCGCCACCTCGACGGCACCGTTCGGGCCTTGGAGGCGCTGCCGGTCCCACCAGTCCAGCTCGATGGTGCGCGTGATGCCGCGCGCCGCCAGCCAGGTCTTGAGCCCGAGCGGCACCACGAACAGCGGCGGGCCGCCGGGCTGCCGGTTCAACGTGACCACGGAGGCCGCATCGAGATGGTCGTAGTGGTTGTGCGAGACCAGCACCAGGTCCACGCGCGGCAGTTCGGCCAGCGACAGCCCCGGGGCCGCATGGCGCCGCGGGCCGAGCAGCGGCAGCGGCGAGGCCCGATGCGAGAACATCGGGTCGGTCAGCACCGTGAGCCCACCCAGCTGCACCATCGCCGTGGCGTGGCCGATCCAGGTGACGGCCGGCTGCATCGCGGCGCCGGCGGCGGCGTTGGCGCGCAGCCAGGCC
>NZ_JBFUCJ010000211.1:0-5299 GCF_056405295.1 Variovorax sp. P1_H2
GCGCCGGCCTGACTGAGCCCCCACGCTCCCCCACTGCGTGTGGGTCGCTGCCCCCCAGGGGGGCCGCAGGCCGCCTTGGGGCGGCCCGGCGCCGGCCTGGGCCGGCACAAGAAAAAACCGGCCCGTTCGACGGGGCCGGTTTTTCGATGTGACAGCAGGCAAACGGCGTGTCTGCCGCTCAGCGGTAGTAGCGGTCGTGGCCGTGACCGTGGTGGCGGTAGTAGCCCGGGGCCGGACGGTAGTAGGCCGGCGGTGGCGCGTAGTACACGGGAGCCGCACGGTAGTAGACCGGGGGCGCCGGGCGGTAGTAGACGGCCGGCGGCGGATAGTAGGCCGGCGCGGGCGCCACGTACACCGGGGCGGGTGCGTAGTAAGGCTGCGGAGTGGCGACCCCGATCGCCACGCCCGGAACGTTGACACCGACCGACCAGCCGACGGTCGCACTGGCCGAGGCGGCGGCGAACAGCGCGCCCGCGGCGACGACGCCGGCAGCGGCCCATTTGAAGAACTTGGTACGGTTGACGTTCATCGTGAAACTCCTGTTGAAGGCGGGTGTTGGCCGCCCATGTAGTGTATTGAACGCGTGAGATGTGAACCCGGTGCACGCGGCTCTGTGAAGAAGGTTGCCAAAGGTAACACCCCCGGAGGCCCACCTAGAATGAGCGGATATGACTTCCCCTGCAGACATCGACAGCACCAAGCCGAGCAATTTCCTGCGCCACGTGATCGAAAGCGACCTCGAACAGGGCCATTATTCCACCCGCAAATGGGGCGGCTCCCCGGGGGATGCCATCCATCACGCCCAAGGCATGCAGGATCCGGCCAAGGTCCGCATGCGCTTCCCGCCCGAGCCCAACGGCTACCTGCACATCGGGCACGCCAAGAGCATCTGGCTCAATTTCGAGCTGGCGAAGGAATATGGCGGCGTCTGCCACCTGCGCTTCGACGACACCAACCCGGAAAAAGAGGAGCAGGAGTACGTCGATGCCATTCGCGATGCCGTGAAATGGCTGGGTTACGACACCCGACTGGCCGACAACCCCGCCAAACCGGGCGAAGTCGACGAGCACGTGTACTTCGCGAGCAACTACTTCGACTTCATGTACCGGGCGGCGGAGTATCTGATCGGTGCCGGCCTGGCCTACGTCGACGAACAGAGCGCCGAGCAGATCCGGGCCACCCGTGGCGACTTCAACACGCCCGGCACCGACAGCCCGTTCCGCAATCGCACGCCCGAGGACAACCTGGCGCGCTTCCGCGCCATGCGCGACGGCCAGCTCGAGGACGGCGCCGCCGTGCTGCGGGCCCGGATCGACATGGCGAGCCCCAACATCAACATGCGCGATCCGGCGCTCTACCGCATCCGCCGCGCGACCCACCACAACACCGGCGACACCTGGTGCATCTATCCGATGTACACCTTCGCGCATCCGATCGAGGACGCGCTGGAACAGATCACGCACAGCTTCTGCACGCTCGAGTTCGAGGACCAGCGGCCCTTCTACGACTGGCTGCTCGATCGCCTGGCCGAAGGCGGCCTGATCGCCTCGCCGCATCCGCGCCAGTACGAGTTCGCGCGGCTCAACGTCACCCACGTGATCACCAGCAAGCGCAAGCTGCGCCAGCTGGTCGAAGAGAATCATGTCGACGGCTGGGACGACCCGCGCATGCCGACCCTGGCCGGTCTGCGCCGCCGCGGCTACACGCCCGAGGCGCTGAAGCTGTTCTGCGAGCGATCGGGCGTCACCAAGTCCGGCGGCTGGATCGACTACGCCAGCCTCGAGGCCGCGCTGCGCGACACGCTCGACCCGATCGCGCCGCGCGCGATGGCGGTGCTCGACCCGGTCAGGCTGGTCATCACCAACTGGGACGCGCTGATGGGCGCCGGCTTCATCGACGAGTGCACGGCGCCGGTGCACCCGCACCACCCGGAGCGCGGCCAGCGCCGCTTCAAGATCGGCCGCGAGGTCTGGATCGAGCGCACCGACTACGAGGACGTCCAGCCCAAGGGCTTCTTCCGCCTGTTCCCGGGCAACAAGGTGCGCCTGAAGTACGGCCACACGATCGTCTGCACCGGGGCCACCCGCGACGCCGACGGCAGGCTGCAGGAAGTGCAGGCCACGCTGGTGCCCGACACCAAGAGCGGCACGCCGGGCGCGGACGCGATCAAGGTCAAGGGCAACATCACCTGGGTGGCGGCCGCGGATGCGCTGCCGGCCGAGGTGCGCCTGTATGAGCGGCTGTTCGCGGCCGCCCAGCCCGGCAGCGGCGAACTGCTCGAGGAACTCAACAACGACAGCCTGCTGACCTGCCAGGCTTTCGTGGAACCCTCGCTGGCCAGCGCGGCGCCGGGCGGCGCCGGCTTCCAGTTCGAGCGCCATGGCTACTTCGTGGTCGATGCCAAGGCGGCTGCCGCGGGCCAGCGCGTATTCAATCGCGCCGCCGGGATGCGCGACAGCTGGGGCAAGTGACGCGCGCCATGCATCGCCGCTCCCTCCTCCTCGGAACGATGAGTGTGCTGGCGCTGCCGGCAGCACGGGTCGGGGCCGCGCCGTCGGCGGCCAAGGCACCCGGTGCGTGGCCGCAGAGCGCCCAGGTGCCCGGCGGCGTGGCCCGCCTCTCGCTCGGCCCCGCCATCGCGCGACCGGCGGCGCGCACCGAGGGCGATGTGCCCTTGCTCGTGCTCGGCGACGCGATCGAGTGGACCGCGCTGGTCGGCATTCCGCTGGCTGCGGCGACCGGCACCTCGCGCATCATGGTGCGGGCGGAGGACGGCGCCGAGCGGCAGATGGCCTACACGGTCGCACCCAAGCGGTACAGCGAGCAGCGCCTCAAGGTGGCCCCGGGCACGGTCGACCTGTCGCCCACCGACCAGGCCCGCTATGAGCGCGAGCGCGTTCACCAGGCCACGGTGATGGCCACCTTCACCGAGCCCCGGCTGCAGGACCTGCAGATGCGCGTACCGGTGCCGGGCCGCCGCTCCAGCTCCTTCGGCCTGCGCCGCGTCTTCAACGGCCAGTCGCGCAATCCACACAGCGGCATGGACATCGCGGCCGCCACCGGCACGCCGGTGCTGGCGCCGTTGCCGGGGCGTGTCATCGACACCGGCGACTACTTCTTCAACGGCGGCACCGTCTGGCTCGACCATGGCGGCGGCCTGCTCACGATGTACTGCCACCTGAGCCGCGTCGACGTGAAGGCCGGCGATGTGCTGCACACCGGCGAGCGCCTGGCCGCCGTGGGCGCCACCGGCCGCGTGACCGGGCCGCACCTGCACTGGTCGGTGATGCTGAACCGCGCGATGGTGGACCCGGCGCTGTTCATCGCGGCTTGAGGCTCACAGGGGCCGCGTCAGGTAGACCGCCTCGCGCCCGACGATCACCCGCTGCGCCGGCATGAAGACGGTGCAGTCGTCGCAGGGCGCGCGGATCTCGTCCGGCCCCTGGGTGGCGATCAGCTCGCCCTTGGCGAAGGTCTCGAAACCGATCAACGGCCGCACGAAGCGGAAGTCCTCGAACTGGATCATGTGCGTCTGCAGCAGCTCGAAGCGGCGCTGCGGCTCGGCGTCGGGCGTGGCCCCTGCCCTGTCGATCAAGCCGAAGTGGGCCAGGAAGCGCAGCGCCACCTCGGTCGCGAGATCGGCCGCGCTCTGCCTGAAGTGCTGGCCGCACTCGACCACCATCGCGGCGCCCGGCGCATCGGCGCCGGCGTGCAGACCGTGCTGGATCAGCGGCGTGCCCGAGCCGAGGCCGCTCGGCATCAGCAGGTGCACCGGCGGCAGGCCGACCGCCATCGCCACCCGGGCATTGCGTTCGAAGTCGGGGTAGACCCAGAACGGCACCACGTCCTGGCTGGTCGAATGGATGTCGAGGATGTGGTCGGCGGCGCCGACCACCGGCCGCAGCGCCCGCGCGCGGCGCAGCTCGGGGCTGTCCTCGGGGCCGTCCAGCCACTCGTCGGACCAGACCCGGTTGAGGTTGTGCACGATCTGCCGGTTGTCGAAGGGCTTCGCGGGATCGAAGGCGTTGTAGGCCTCGACGTGGGCGAAGCTCACGGTCAGCGTGCCGATCTTGGGCCGCACGCCGCTGTCCAGCAGATGCGTGGCCGCCACCATGCCGCAGATCTCGTTGCCATGGGTCAGCGCATTGATCAGCACGTGCGGGCCCGGCTTGCCGGATTCGAAGCGGTGAACGTAGTCGATGCCGATGTTGCCCTCGCGGTAGGCGGAGATGTCGCGCGGGAGGACTTCGAGGGCGGCTGGGGGAACGGTCATGGGGGCTTTTCTGTCGGAAGGAATGGGGGTGGTCGCAGTGTGCGCCAGCGGGATCGGCTGCGCGGTGCGCCGCAAATCGTAGGATACGGCGCACGGGGAAATGCGGCACGGCCGCGGCGCTGCAGCCCGACCTTCAATCCGGCTTCTTCGCCGCCTCTCCGCGCGGCGGCCTGCAGCAGATCCTTGCGGGTGCGCCTGCGACATCCATGGCCACCAGCGTCAATGACCKCTCCCCAGATACGCCGCCTTCACCCCCGGATCGTTGCGCAGCTTCTCCGCCGGCCCGTGCAGCGAGATGCGGCCGTTCTCGAGCACGTAGCCGTAGTCGGCCACGCCCAGCGCGGCGGCGGCGAACTGCTCGACCAGCAGCATGGTCACCCCCTCGCGCTTGAGCCGCTCGATGATGCGGAACACCTCGGCGACCAGGATCGGCGCCAGGCCCATCGACGGCTCGTCGAGCAGCACCACCTCGGGGTTCAGCATGACGGCGCGGGCCATCGCGAGCATCTGCTGCTCGCCCCCGGACAGCGTGCCGGCCAACTGCATGCGCCGTTCCTTCAGGCGCGGAAACAGGTCGAGCGCGCGTTCGAGATCGCCTGCGACATCGCCGCGCGGCCGGCTCCCCGTGAGGCGCGGGAAAGCGCCCAGCGTCAGGTTGTCGGTCACGGTCATGGTCGCGAACACGCGCCGGCCCTCGGGCGAATGCGCCAGCCCGAGCTTGGCGATGTGATAGGACTCGAGCCCGTCGATGCGCTTGCCGTTGAGCGTGATCTCGCCGGCCGTCGGCTGGATCATTCCCGACACCGCGCGCATCGTCGTCGTCTTGCCGGCGCCGTTGGAGCCGATCAGGGTCACGACCTTGCCCTTGGGCACCTCGATCGAGACGCCGTGCAGCACCTGCACCTTGCCGTAGCCGGCCGATAGATTCTGGATGGTCAGCATGGTCAGGCCTCCCGCCGGGCCGCCCCAAGGGAGGCCTGCGCCCCCTTGGGGGGCAGCGATACGCGAAGCGATGAGCGTGGGGGC
>NZ_JBFUCJ010000212.1:0-4867 GCF_056405295.1 Variovorax sp. P1_H2
TCGGCATCGCGCCATCTGAGTGTGACCGCGGTCGACTGGGTCATCGCTGCCGCCGTCTGCAGTCCGCTCGTGAGCCGGTGTCATCGGCACGCCCATGATGGCGTCATCGTAGCGGGTGTGTCGCCTCGATGCACGACATCGACTGGGGGAGGCAACGCGCGCTTTATCCGAAATTATCCGGGCCAGCGAAATGCGTCGTTGCATGCAACGACCGACGAGCGAGGTTTAGAGCGGAAGGCAACGTAAGTCCTTGATCCGCAAGAACTTTGGTGCTTCCTTGTGCATCAGCTAGATAATGCCGCGAAGCGGAACCCAGTCAGAGCCGGGCCAACCGGCGCGCCAGAGCGAGCACCTCGGCGTCGGTCATGTTCTTCACGGCCACGCGCGAGGCCGATGCCGAAGCTGCCATCCTTGCCATCGCTGGCGACGACTTGAAAAACGTCCGACGACGCGGGCGCTCGGCCTGCTCGGCCTTCTTGCGATGGGTCTCCACCGCGCATTTCAGCAGGAGGAAGAAGGCAGCGTCCGCGTGATCTTTGGTGCACGCCCGGTCATCGAGAAGATCGGCCGCCTCGAACAGCCGCTTCCACGTCAGAGGTTTAGAAGTAGGCGCCATTTTCAGGACCTTCCGTGACGGCCGAGACTGCAAATTGAGGGCAGCGACTTGACCAGGAAGTAAGCCCGCCGAGGGCGCTTCATCTTGGCTTCGCGTTCCAGGCGAACGCGTTGAAGCGTGCGCGCCAACAGCAGCTGACAGATCGCATCTGTGTACCGCTTTGTGCCGTTCTTCGCGTCGAGGCGCTTAGCAGCTTGGTAGACCCTGTCGAAGGGCGACAGAGGCTCAGAAAATGTCGCCATCGCCTTCCTCCGCAGGGATATCCATCAAATCCTGCTTGCGCTGCTCGGCGTCGGCCTCATCCAGGTCCTGCCGCAGCTTTCCGATGATGACCCGTACGACAGCGTCGATCGCGACTTCGCTTTCCGCCGCGTAAGCGATCGCAAGCGCTTCGATTTCCAGGTTGCTGCAGCCCAGCGCTTCCAATGGCGATGTGAGCTGGCGCATGTTGCTGTCAATCTTCGTCGGTCGACCGGCGCGATTCGCGCTCGCGGCGCCCTTCTTGAAGCCGGCGCTCATACCCATGCTCCGTTCGCAACCTTGCGCAGCGCATCGCTGGGCACGTAGATCGAAGCGAGATTGTTCATGCCTCGATCAGCCGCAGCGAGCCGCAGCAAGCGCACCTGGGCCGTGAAATGCGATTCCAGCAGGCGCACGCGATTGGCCATGCCCTTGACTTCGGCGCGGCGCTGGGCGGCCACCAGGGCAGCCTCTGCATCGACCACAGCTCGCTGCTGCGCGGCGGGGGCAGCAGCGACCACGGCGGCCTCCAGAGGCGCCAGCATGCGGCCCAGGTCCTCGACGTCCATGCTCAGCGCGTTCATGATGGCGGCGTCGCCGGGCTGCTCGTCGCCAGCCAAGCGACGGGCCCGGATCGCTTCCAATTCGGCGGTCTTGGGTTGCATGCGGGAGCGCAGCGCATCGCGTTCGGCTGTCGAGGCGGCATGAGGCACCTCGGCCTTCGCCAGCGCGGTACGGGCTTGCGCCAGTTGCTGGGCCGCGAGCTTGACGATCGGCGACTCGACCGGCTCGGGCAGCGGGTCGGCATCCGGCGCGGACTCGATGGTTTCGATCGCGTCGGCCACCTGATTCTGCGCCTGCTCGACGGTCTCGGCTTCGAACTGCTTGGCGGCGGAGTTATCGGTCTGGGCGGCGGCGCGCGCGTCGCGGTCGGCAGCGTCGCGCTCGGCGGCGGCGGCCTTGCGGGCTTCCTCCAGAGCGGCGCGGGCCGGGCCGGTGTCGGCGCCAGTGATCAGCGCGCTTGCCAGGGAATTCTCGGCGAGTTGAACGGCCTCGGCGGCGGTGCCGGCGGAGGGGCGCTTGGGAGGGGCGTTTAGTTGATCCATGAACACACTGTTCCGTCACGACCGCCGATTTCCGCGAGCTATATCTACGGAAATTCACGCCAGTGGGGAACAGGGGCTCTACACAGCGGCAAGCCGGGCCAGCACGTTGCGCACTGCAGTGAGCGTCCACGTGCCGCCGCCGCGAGCAAGAATATCGGTCGCGTGCCGCAGGCGGCTGGGCGCGCGGACTGTAGGATGCCCGAGTTCTACTGGAGCACTGTGATCGACGAACTGCGAGACCTGATCCCCCGCGCGATGCTGACGAAATCCGGCGCGGTTTTCAACTCTGGGCGCATGGCGTTCGGCGGGCCGGCGCCGCTGTACATCCTGGGGCTGAACCCGGGCGGCGACCCCGCAACGCATCAGCATGAGACGGTCGCGTCCCATACCGAGGCCGTCGTGACTAAGAGCCCYGCGTGGGCAGCGTATCGGGATGAGTCGTGGAACGGCCGACCACCGGGTACGACCGGCATGCAGCCTCGGGTGCTGCACCTTGTGGATCGACTCGGGCTACAGCCGCAAATGGTGCCCATGAGCAACCTTGTCTTTGAGCGCACGCGCTCGGCGAAGGACCTAAGGGACCGCTTGGACGAACTGGCCGAGGCCTGTTGGCCTTTCCACAGCGCGGTCATCGCCCGCCTGAACGTTCGCACCATCCTGTGCATGGGCAAGGATGCCGGGAACTGGGTGCGTCGGCGCCTGGGCGCCCACGACCTGTTAGGCGAGTTCGTCGAAAAGAATGATCGGCGATGGAAGTCAACCGCGCATGTCGGTCGGGACGGATTGGCCGTAGTGACCGCGACGCATCCAGCGATCGCGAGTTGGCGCCACGAGAGCACCGATCCCACCCCGCTCGTTCGGGCCGCGATAGCGCGCCAAGCCGGGGACAGTCGGCCGCCATACAGTGAGATGCGAGGGCACCTATGAATTGGGGTGAATGGATTGAGCATGACGCGAGGGCGGCGCTGCTTCATTGGAAACAGGCCGCTAAGGGGATTTCGCGGCGCTTCGATATTGCCGCAGGGCACAAGGTGAAAGGTGCAAGCGCCAAGCAGAACGAGCGCGCATTTTGGATGCTGATCCACGAGCCCTTGGATGGGGTGCGGTTATTGGCTGTCCGCCTACCCAGCCTGGGCAATTCCCAGGGTCAGATCGAGCTGCGTATCTGGAGCTATGCAGCCCGGCAAGAGGTCTGGCAGCGGTTCGAGGGTCAGCCGGGTTTCACATTCAGGGGAAGTGCTTTCATGCCCTACACCTGCACCCCCCAGGACAGTTGGAAGCTCGAACTGGAGCGCGAAGGCGTCGAGGTTCGTGGCAAGGCGTTCAGCGGCAGGCTGGCGGACGTGGGAAGACCGGAACAGGCGATGGAAGTGTTGCGCTCACTGTTTGAAGGCTTCAGCGACTTCGTTCTGATGCGGCATCAGAATCTGGAATTCGAACCGGTGATCGATGGCGACGTTTTCGCTGAAGGTGACCGGTCCGCAGCCTCGACTACTGCAGCGCTCGTGGCCTCCGCCAAAACGCGTGAAATGAATGAGGAAGAGCAGGCGGAGAGTATTGAGATTGYCGGTTTCGAAGCAGGCCTTGCATCCTTAAGGACCAGCGAGCGCGAAGCCCTAGTGAAGATGCGGATCGGGCAGTCCCTGTTCCGAGACAGGCTTTTGGCGCGCTGGAACTCCGCGTGCTCGGTAACGGGCTTGAAAAGCCCGGAGGTCCTTATCGCCTCGCACATCAAGCGATGGAGCGATTGCCAGACGGCCGCCGAGCGCTGGGATGTCAACAACGGCCTGCTTCTGACGCCGTCACTGGACAAAGCGTTCGAACTTGGCTTGATAGGTTTCGAGCACGACGGTATTCACCGCGGACGGCTGATCGTCTCGACTAGGGCCAATTGGGACTTGAAGGACAAGCTCAGGCTTGATCACCCGCAATGGCGCATCCGCGACTGGCACCAAGGTCTGGCCCGCTACCTACTTCACCATCGGCAGCGGTGGGCCCTCTGAGCAATTCACTGTCTGACAATAAGGCTCCTGCCAGCCGTCCTGGCCACGCCATCCCTGTACGCAGCCCGTCGGTGCATCCGCAGAACCTTGCCAATCATTCTTCCTCCCAGTGGCCAAAATCGAGCGGTTGTGGTCAGGGCTACGCAGAGTGACCAGAAAATAGCTGGGCTGGTGTTTTGAACATGGGCACAGTCCGGTCACCAATTTCGGTCAGTGGTTGCCAGGAGCACCACAAGTTGTCCCGCGTTATCGCCTACTGCCGCGTGAGCACCGCCGAGCAGACCATTTCGAATCAAGCGCAAGAGATTGTCGCCGCCGGCTTCGCGGTCACGCCCGCCCGCATCGTTGCCGAGACCATCTCAGGCTCCACGGCCGCGTCCGAGCGCGCCCGGCTTAGGCCCAAGGCAAGGCGCTGGGGCGCCCGCGCGCCCTGACCACGGCCCAGGCACAGGAAGCGCTCAATCGCCTTGATGCGGGCGAAGCGGTGGCGGCCGTGGCCCGGGCTTTGTCGACGAGCAGGGCAACGGTGCGAATCCGCGATGCCTTTGTGGCCTGATCAGCCCCGGCGGCGCGCCGTCGACCAGCAGCCAGCCCGCATCGGCGCACCTGTACCGCTGACCACAGCCCCAGGCGATCGCCGGCAAAGGTAGCCGACAAGTAGACTTCGGCATGACCGAAAGTTCTGAAAAGAGCCCTACGTGGACCACCAAAAAGCACACGGCCCTCATCGCCGCAGTAGCACGCATTCGCGCTTGGCTCGCGCGCAAAGCACGGTGGATGACGGATGGCGGCCGTGTTTGGCTCAGTTGCGCCCTGATTGTCGGGACAGCGATCGTCTCGTTCCGGTGGCCTGGGCCCGATTTCAAGTGCTACGCCCCCGATGTTTGGGTGCGCGTCTGGGG
>NZ_JBFUCJ010000213.1:0-4849 GCF_056405295.1 Variovorax sp. P1_H2
ACACCCCAAGAAGATCAGCATGAGCGACACCGTCGCGGTCATGACCGGCGCGCTGCCGCCCGAGCAACTGCCCGCCGAATGCCTGGCATGAGCGCAGCGCCGGGCCGCCCCAAGCAAGCTCGCACCCCCWCGGGGGGCAGCGAGGACACGCAGTGCCGAGCGTGGGGGCTCGTATGAGCGCCGCGCCGGGCCGCCCCAAGCAAGCTCGCACCGCAGTGCGCAGCACGGAGGTTACGCAATGAGGAATCGCCCATGCTGAAGAACATCGACCCCCTCCTCAGCCCCGATCTTCTCAAGGTGCTTTGCGAGATGGGCCATGGCGACGAGATCGTGCTGGCCGACGCCAACTTCACGGCCGAGTCGCTGGGCCGCGGCAAGCCGATCGTGCGGTTGCCCGGCGTGGGCATGCGCGAGGCCTGCGCGGCGGTGCTTTCGGTGCTGCCGCTGGACGCGGCGGTGGCGCAGCCGGTCGCGTACATGCAGGTCAGCGGCAAGCCCGAGGACTATCGCAGCGCATTGCAGCGCGACGTGATCGCCCGAATGCAGGCGAGCGGCGATGCGGGCGACGCGCAATGCGAGGCCATGGAGCGATTTGCCTTCTACGAGCGCGTCTCGCGCGCCTACGCCATCGTGCAAACCGGGGAAATGCAACCGTTCGCCAATTTCCTGCTCAAGAAAGGCGTGATCGCTCACGACCTGTTGCCATGAGCGCCGCGCCGGGCCGCCCCAAGCAAGCTCGCACCCCCTCGGGGGGCAGCGAGGACACGCAGTGCCGAGCGTGGGGGCTCGTATGAGCGCCGCGCCGGGCCGCCCCAAGCAAGCTCGCACCGCAGTGCGAAGCACGAAGGTATTCCAGTGAACACAGCAGAGACCGCCGCCAGGCTGCGGCCGCGCGGCTCCAACAACCTGGGCACGCGCCAGTTCAACGAGCGCGTGGTGTTGCAGGCGATCCGCCTCCACGGCGCGCTGCCGAAGGCCGAGATCGCACGGCTGACGAACCTGACCGCGCAGACGGTGCAACTCATCATCGCAAGGCTGGAGGCTGACGGCCTGGTGCTCAAGCACGCACCCTTGCGCGGCAGGATCGGCCAACCTTCGATACCGATGGCGCTGAACCCGGACGGCGCGTATTCGATCGGCATCAAGATCGGGCGGCGAAGCCTCGATGTGCTGCTGGTCGACTTCGCCGCGCAGGTCCGCGAGCGCCTCACGCTCGACTATCAGTTCCCCGATCCCGACACCCTGTTCGACGAGATCCGGGCCCGCATCCAGGCGCTGCGCAAGACGCTCGGCCCCAAGCGCGCCCAACTGCTGCACGGCGTCGGCATCGCCGCCCCCTTGTCGCTCGGCGGCTGGCAATCGCTGCTTGGCGTGGCGCCGGAGCAGGCCGGCAAGTGGAACGCGATCGACATCCGCGCGCAGGTGACGGCAATGACCAAGCTGCCCGTCGAATTGGTCAAGGACACGGCGGCGGCCTGCGTGGCCGAACTGGTGTCCGGGCGCGGACGCAGCATCCGCAGCTTTCTCTATATCTACGTCGACACATTCGTCGGCGGCGGGCTGGTCATCRACAGTCGCCTGCGCAGCGGAGGGTCCGGCAACGCGGGCGCTGTCGGGTCGATGCCGCTCGCCCCGGGCGACGCCAGCGGCACCGTGCCGCGCCAGGTGCTCAACGTGGCGTCGCTGTTCACGCTGGAGTCGATGGTTGCGCAGGCCGGACTCGATGTCGGCGCCCTGGCGGACTCGCGCGCGGTCGCCTCTCCCTGGCTGCCCGTGACGCGCAAGTGGATGTCGCAGGCGACCCCGGCGCTCGCGATGGCGATCAACGGCGCTGCCGCGCTGCTCGACCTCGAGGGCGTGGTCATCGACGGATCGTTCAGCAGGGAGATGCTTGCGGCGTTGCTTGCGGAGCTTGGCGTCGCGCTCGATCGCTGCAACTGGGAAGGCGTCTCCCGCCCTGAGGTCCTGGGCGGAACGATGGGCGCCGATGCGGGCGCGATCGGCGGCGCACTGCTGCCGCTCTACGCCAACTTCGCCCCCGATCGCAACCTGTTTCTCAAACTCGATCGTTGATCCGATCGCCGCGTCAACCTGAATTTCCATCCCCGGTGTCGCGCGCCTGAGGCCGGGACCCGCTTTATCAAGGAGCCTTCGATGCGTCTTCATCCAGTGCTGGCCGCGGTCACCGACCGCATCGGCGACCGCAGCGCGACACCGCGCGCGGCCTACCTTGCCCGCCTCGAACAAGCCCGCGCCAAGGGCCCGGTCCGACAGGCCCTCGGCTGCACGAACCTGGCCCACGGCTTTGCCGCGGCGCCGGCCGGCGACAAGATCATGCTGCGCGAGCTGCGCCAGCCCAACATCGCGATCGTCTCCTCCTACAACGACATGCTGTCGGCGCACCAGCCCTTCGAGCGCTTCCCGGCCCTCATCAAGCAGGCGGCGCGCGAGGTGGGCGCCACCGCGCAATTCGCCGGCGGCGTGCCGGCGATGTGCGACGGCGTCACGCAGGGCGAGCCCGGCATGGAGCTGTCGCTCTTCAGCCGCGACGTGATCGCGATGGCCACCGCGGTGGCGCTCTCGCACAACATGTTCGATGCCGCGCTGTGCCTGGGCATCTGCGACAAGATCGTCCCCGGCCTCCTGATCGGGGCGCTGCAGTTCGGCCACCTGCCGACGATCTTCGTGCCCGGCGGGCCGATGCCTTCGGGCATTTCCAACGACGAGAAGGCRCGCGTGCGGCAGCGCTACGCCAAGGGCGAGGTCGGCCGCGACGCGCTGCTCGAATCCGAAGAGAAGTCCTACCACGCACCGGGCACCTGCACCTTCTACGGCACGGCCAACAGCAACCAGATGCTGATGGAAGTGATGGGCCTGCACCTGCCGGGCGCGGCCTTCGTCAATCCGGGCACGCCGCTGCGCGACGCCCTGACCGCGGCGGCGGCGCACCGGGCGGTCGAGATCACGGCCGGGGGCAGCGCGTACACGCCCATCGGCCGCGTGGTCGATGAGCGCGCGATCGCCAATGCCATCGTCGGCCTGCTGGCCACGGGCGGCTCGACCAACCACACGATCCACCTGGTCGCGATCGCGCGCGCCGCCGGCATCCTCATCAACTGGAACGACTTCCGGGACCTGTCCGAGGCGGTGCCGCTGCTGGCCCGCGTCTACCCGAACGGCRAGGCCGACGTCAATCAGTTCCACGCCGCCGGCGGCATGGGCTACGTGATCGGCGAGCTGCTGGACGCCGGGTTGCTGCACGGCGATACGCTCACGGTGGCTGGCGCCGGCGGCCTGGCGCGCTATCGCCAGCAGCCGCATCTGGACGACGCCGGCCGGCTGGCCTGGCGCGACACGCCGCGCGCCAGCGCCGATGCCGCCATCCTGGCGCCGGCATCGGCACCCTTCAGCCTCGACGGCGGGCTGAAGCTGCTCACTGGCAACCTCGGCCGCGCCGTCATCAAGACCTCGGCGGTCAAGCCCGAGCACCGCGTGGTGCAAGCGCCGGCGATCGTGTTCGACACGCAGGAGGCGGTGATCGCCGCCTTCGATCGCGGCGCGCTGCAGCGCGACTTCGTCGCCGTGGTGCGCTTCCAGGGACCGCGCGCCAATGGCATGCCCGAGCTGCACAAGCTCACGCCGATCCTGGGCGTGCTGCAGGACCAGGGCTTCCATGTCGCGCTGGTCACCGATGGGCGCATGTCCGGCGCTTCCGGCAAGGTGCCGGCGGCGATCCACGTCACGCCCGAGTGCCTGGCGGGCGGGCCGCTCGCGCGGGTGCGCGACGGCGACCCGATCGTGCTGGACGGCGAGCGCGGCGTGCTCGAGGCCCGTGTCGCCGCCGCCGAGTGGCAGTCGCGCCAGCCGGCCGTCGCCGAGCTCGGCGAGTCCCGCCACGGCATGGGCCGCGAACTGTTCGCGGCGTTTCGCGCCCATGCGCTCGGCGCCGAGGAGGGCGCGATCACCTTCCACGCGGTCGAGCCCGGCACGTCGGCCACCGCGGCGCACGTCGCGCCCGTTCACGACCATTTTGTATTTGCACAAGGAGCCACGAAATGAACATCCTGAGCATCATGCGCACCGGGCCGGTGATCCCGGTCATCGTCATCGACAGACTGGAAGACGCGGTGCCTCTGGCACGCGCGCTGGTGGCCGGCGGCGTCCGGGTGCTCGAGCTGACCTTGCGCACGCCGGTGGCGCTGAAGGCGATCGAGGCCATCGCCAACGAGGTCGAAGGCGCGATCATCGGCGTCGGCACGATCACGCGGCCGGAGGACTTCGACGCCTCGGTCAAGGCCGGGGCCTTGTTCGGCGTCAGTCCGGGCCTGACGCCGGAGCTGATCGCGGCAGCCAGGGACAGCTCGCTGCCCTTGCTGCCCGGCGTGATGACGCCCTCGGACGTGATCGCCGCGCGCGCGGCGGGCTTCACCGAACTCAAGCTCTTCCCGGCGCAGCAGGCCGGCGGCGTGGGCATGCTGAAGGCCCTGGGCGGGCCCTTTCCCGAGTTGAGCTTCTGCCCGACCGGCGGCATCGGCGCCGCCACGGCGCCGGATTTCCTGGCCCTGCCCAACGTCGCCTGCGTCGGCGGCTCCTGGCTGACGCCGGGCGACGCGGTCGCCGCTCGCGACTGGGGCCGCATCACCGCGCTGGCACGGGACACCGCGCGTCTCGGCCAGACCGCCTGAACCCCGAGCGACGACTTCGCGCGCAGCCGCGACGCAACCCAAGGATTCTTCAATGCCCCAAGTCAATTCATTCGATCTGCTGCTGTTCGGCGGCACCGGCGACCTCGCCATGCGCAAGCTGCTGCCGGCCCTGTACTTCCGCCACCGCGACGGTGATCTTCCGC
>NZ_JBFUCJ010000214.1:0-4836 GCF_056405295.1 Variovorax sp. P1_H2
ATTCGGTGCTGGCCGCCGCGGACGGCCGCGTCGTCTACGCGGGTGCGGGCCTGCGCGGCTATGGCAACCTGATCATCCTGAAGCACAACAACACCTACCTCACGGCCTATGCGCACAACCGCACCTTGCTCGTGAAGGAAGACCAGTCGGTCCAGAAGGGCCAGAAGATTGCCGAGATGGGCAACAGCGACGCCGACCGCGTCAAGCTGCATTTCGAGATCCGCCGCCAGGGCAAGCCGGTCGATCCGGCCCGCTACCTGCCGGTGCGCTAGCGCCATGGCCGCCTCTCGCCCTCATCGCACCGCGGACGTGCGGCGAGTGGCGGGCAACGGCGGCGTCTCACCCCTGCTGCACATCGCCGAGCCGGATCCGGACGGCAGGGCCGGCGAGGCGCTGCCGTCCGAACTGGGCGGCGGCGATTCGCTGACCATCTACCTGCGCGAGATCCGGCGCACCCAGCTGTTCACGCCCGACGAGGAATACCGCACCGCCTGCGCCGTTCGCAGCGGTGACTTCGCGGCCCGGCAGTCGATGATCGAGCACAACCTGCGCCTCGTGGTCAATATCGCCAAGAGCTACCTGGGGCGCGGCGTGCCGATGGCCGATCTGATCGAGGAGGGCAATCTCGGCCTGATGCACGCGATCAACAAGTTCGAGCCCGAGCGCGGCTTTCGCTTTTCCACCTACGCGACCTGGTGGATCCGGCAATCGATCGAGCGCGCGGCGATGATGCAGGCGCGCGCGATCCGCCTGCCGGTGCACGTGGTGCGCGAACTGCATCAGGTGGTGCGCGCCCGCCGGACGCTCGAGGGCGATGCCGAGTTCCTGGCCCGGCGGCCCGATGGCGTTCGGGTCGAGGATGTGGCGGCGCTGCTCGGCCGCGAGGTGCAGGAGGTCGCCGAACTGCTGGCGCTCGCCGAGGCGCCGCGTTCGCTCGATGCCGGTGGCGAGCGCGGCGACGACAGCTTCACGCTGGCCGACACGGTGGCTTCGGACGACGAGGGCGGCGATCCCACCGGCGTCACGCAGATGCACGAGGTTGAGACGCTTCTCGACCGCTGGATCCTCGTGTTGAGCGAGCGCGAGCGCGAGGTGCTCGAAGGCCGCTTCGGCCTGCATGACCGCGACCCGGAGACGCTCGAGGTGCTCAGCGTGCGCCTGGGTCTGACGCGCGAGCGCGTGCGGCAGATCCAGAACGAGGCGCTGGCCAAGATGCGCCGGCAACTGGCGCGGGCGGGCGTGCAGCGCGACGCGCTGCTGTGAGGGGCGGAGCTTGGGGCCCCGCCGGCCTGAGACAATCCGGGGATGACGGAAGCTACAGAGAAAAAAGCAGCGCCTCCCGTGCGCGATGAATGGCTGCAGGTCGAGTCGCTCGACCTCGACGCCCAGGGCGTGGCGCACAAGGCCGACGGCATGGTGGTGTTCATCGAAGGCGCACTGCCCTTCGAGGAAGTGCGCTTCAACGTGCACCGCAAGAAGAACAACTGGGAGCAGGGTACGGTGACCGCGATCAACCGCGAGTCCTCGCAGCGCGTGCGCCCGGGCTGCCCGCATTTCGGCCTGCACGCTGGCGCTTGCGGCGGCTGCAAGATGCAGCATCTCGACGCGGCGGCGCAAGTCGCGGTGAAGCAGCGCTCCCTCGAAGACAACCTCTGGCACCTCGGCAAGGTGCGGCCCGAGAACGTGCTGCGGCCGCTCGAAGGCCCGGCGTGGCACTACCGCTACCGGGCCCGCCTGTCGGTGCGCCACGTCGTCAAGAAGGGCACGGTGCTGATCGGCTTCCACGAACGCAAGAGCCGCTACCTGGCCGACATGAAGGTCTGCCCCGTCCTGCCGGCGCAGGTCAGCGACATGCTGATGCCGCTGCGCGAACTGATCGGGTCGATGGACGCACGCGAGACCTGCCCGCAGATCGAGCTGGCCTGCGGCGATGCACCCGTCGGCAATGGCCTCGGCGTGATCGCCCTGGTGCTGCGGCACCTGGAGCCGCTGTCCGATGCCGACGTGGCGCGCCTGAAGGCCTTTGCGGCCCGCAACGAGGGTGTCCAGTGGTGGCTGCAGGCCAAGGGCCCGGAGACGGTCAGGCTGCTCGAGGAGGACGGTCCGGTGCTGTCCTACGCGCTGCCCGAATTCGGCGTCACGATGCCGTTCAAACCGACCGATTTCACCCAGGTCAATCCGCACATCAACCGCGTGCTGGTCGGGCGTGCGCTGCGCCTGCTCGACGTCCGGCCCGACGAGCGCGTGATCGATTGGTTCTGCGGCCTCGGCAATTTCACGCTGCCGCTCGCGAGCCGCGCCCGCGAGGTGCTGGGCATCGAGGGCAGCGACACGCTGGTGGCGCGCGCCACTGCCAATTTCGAGCGCAACCGGCCCGCGGTGCCAGGCCGTCGCGCGCTCTCGCCGACGACCTTCGTAGCCCGCAACCTGTTCGAGATGACGCCCGCGATGCTGGTCGCCGACGGCGCCGCCGACAAATGGCTGGTCGACCCGCCGCGCGAAGGCGCGTTCGCGCTGGCCAAGGCGCTGGCCGACCTGCACCAGCAGGTCGAGCCTCACGACGGCGGCTGGACACCGCCGAAGCGCATCGTCTACGTCAGCTGCAACCCCTCGACGCTGGCGCGCGACGCCGGCCTGCTGGTGCATCAGGCGGGCTACCGGTGCACCCACGCCGGCGTGGTGAACATGTTCCCGCACACGGCGCACGTCGAGTCCATCGCGGTCTTCGAGCGCGCATGAAAAAAGGGCCCCTCGGGGCCCTTCGCGATGGCCTTCGCAGGCCGCGCGTTCAGTCGCGCTCGCCGCCGAAGATGCCCAGCAGCGCCAGCAGGCTCTGGAACACGTTGAACAGATCCAGGTAGAGGGCCAGCGTGGCGCTGATGTAGTTGGTCTCGCCGCCGTCCATGATCTGCTTCAGATCGTAGAGCATGAAGGCCGAGAAAATGCCGATGGCCGCCACCGAAATGGCCATCATGCCGGCGCTGGAGCCGACGAAGATGTTGATGATGGCGCCGACCATCAGCACCATCGCACCGACGAAGAGCCACTTGCCCATGCCCGACAGGTCGCGCTTGATCACGGTCGCCAGCGATGCCATGACGAAAAACACGCCGGCGGTGCCGCCGAAGGCGGTCATGATCAGCTCGGAGCCGTTCTTGAAGCCCAGCACCATCGCGATCAGGCGCGACAGCATCAGGCCCATGAAGAAGGTGAAGCCCAGCAGCACCGGCACGCCGGCGGCCGAGTTCTTGGTCTTTTCGATCGCGAACATGAAGCCGAAGGCGCCGCCCATGAAGACGATCAGGCCCAGACCGCCGGTCAGCGGGCGGGTGATGCCGGTGGCGACGCCCAGCCAGGCGCCGAGCACGGTCGGCAGCAGGCTCAGGGCCAGCAGCCAGTACGTATTGCGCAGGACGCGCTGGCGTTCTGCCTGCGGCAGCGTCTGGCCGTAGCCGACGGAAGTGTCGAGGGTGTTGACGCGGTCGTTCATTGCTGAAAGCTCCTGGGTTGCCTGCAACGCTGCAGGTGGGCGCATTCTAGGGGGCTGCAAGGCCGGCCTCGCACAAAAACCCCGCCATCCGACATTCCTGCCGCCGGCTCGATCCGTCCTCATCCTGAACGCTATGCTCCAGGGTTGCTCAACTTTCCTGGAAGACCATGAAGACCAAATCCTTTCTCGAGCTCGCAGACCTCAAAGCCATCGCCGCCGCAGCCGAAGCGGAGGCGCTCAAGAACAACTGGGCCGTGACCATCGCGATCGCCGACGACGGCGGCAACCTGCTGTGGCTGCAGCGCCTGGACGGCGCAGCGGCGCTGTCGGCCCACATCGCGCCTGCCAAGGCCCACACGGCCGCCATGGGCCGCCGCGAAAGCAAGACCTACGAGGACATGATCAACGGCGGCCGGACCTCCTTTCTGACCGCGCCGGGCATCGAAGGCCTGCTCGAGGGCGGCGTGCCGATCGTCAAGGACGGCCAGGTGATCGGCGCCGTGGGCGTGAGCGGCGTCAAGTCGAACGAGGACGCGCAGATCGCGAAGGCGGGCATCGCTGCCATCGGCCTCTGATCCAGGCCCGCGACAAGGCAAAACGCCGTCCCTTGGGACGGCGTTGTTCGGTGGTCAGCGTGAAAAAAAAGCTTGGCTGGTCGGCGAACCGTTGGCTAGCTAAAAACGACCCTTCGGAGATGAATCTCCTCGAGTCGCCCCACGATGAAACTTGCGCGGGAGGCGGGCTGATCGCTACTTGGTCAGGATCAGCTTGCCGAGTTTGGTGGCTTGCAGGCGATACAGCGAGCCGTTGTGCAGGATGCCGACCGCCTTGCCGCCCTTGAGGAGTTCCGTGCTTTCGAGCAGCGGGGCGGGACGGGCCGATTCGGCCGCCGCACGGCCCCCGCCTGCGTGGTCCAGCGAGGGATGGTTCAGCACGGTGAAGGCGTTGGGCGTTGCGGACATTCGATGAATCCTGTGTCGAAGCGATTTGGTAATGATAACCATTCTCAATTAAAAATCAATCGCCACGATTGATTTTTTGGGCTGATCGCGCTGCTACTTCGCGTCGGGCTCGGTCACGAAGCCGATCTTGCGCACGCCGGCCTCGCGTGCCGCCGACATCGCTTTCGCCACGCGCTCGTAGCGCACCGCCTTGTCGCCCCGGATATGCAGTTCGGGCTGCGGATCCTTTGCCGCCTCGGCGCCCAGCCGTCCGGCCAGTTCGCTGTCGTCGATCTTCTGCTCGTTCCAGTAGTAGCTGCCGTCGGCCGCCACCGAAAACTGGATGTTCTGCGGCTTGGTCTGCTCCCGCTCGCTGCTGGCGCGGGGGAGGTCGATGTTCACCGC
>NZ_JBFUCJ010000215.1:0-4813 GCF_056405295.1 Variovorax sp. P1_H2
CGAGAAGGTCGGCGGCGTGGCCGAGGACCTGACCTGGGAGATCTACCGCGACACCCTGATCGAGCAGGCCGAGCAGGGCGTGGACTACTTCACGATCCATGCGGGGCTGCGCCTGCCCTTCATCCACCTCACGGCGGACCGCCGCACCGGCATCGTCTCGCGCGGCGGCTCGATCATGGCCAAGTGGTGCATCTCGCACCACAAGGAGAGCTTCCTCTACACCCACTTCGAGGACATCTGCGACATCATGAAGGCCTACGACGTGAGCTTCTCGCTCGGCGACGGCCTGCGCCCCGGCTGCGCATCGGATGCCAACGACGAAGCGCAGTTCGCCGAGCTGCGTACCCTCGGCGAGCTCACGCAGATCGCCTGGAAGCACGACGTGCAGACCATGATCGAAGGGCCCGGCCATGTGCCGATGCACCTGATCCAGGCCAACATGGACGAGCAGCTCAAGCACTGCCACGAGGCGCCGTTCTACACGCTCGGCCCGCTGACCATCGACATTGCGCCGGGCTACGACCACATCGCCAGCGCGATCGGCGCGGCGATGATCGGCTGGGCCGGCACCGCGATGCTGTGCTACGTCACGCCCAAGGAACACCTGGGCCTGCCGGACCGCGACGACGTCAAGCAGGGGATCATCGCGTACAAGATCGCGGCGCATGCGGCCGACGTGGCCAAGGGCCATCCGGGCGCGCGCTCGCGCGACGACGCGCTGTCCAAGGCGCGCTTCGAGTTCCGCTGGCAGGACCAGTTCAACCTGGGCCTCGACCCCGACACCGCGCGCGAGTTCCACGACGAGACCTTGCCCAAGGACAGCAGCAAGGTGGCGCACTTCTGCTCGATGTGCGGGCCGAAGTTCTGTTCGATGAAGATCACGCAGGAGGTGCGCGAGTACGCCGCCCAGCGCGGCATCGAGGCCATCGATGCGGCCCTGGACGGCATGGCCGGCAAGTCGGCGGAGTTCAAGGCCGCGGGCGGCGAGATCTACATTCCGATCCGGTCGGCCTGAGCATTGTCGTGGGGGTAGGCCGGCGCCGGGCCGCCCCAAGGCGGCCTGCGGCCCCCTCGGGGGGCAGCGACCACACGAAGTGAGGGAGCGTGGGGGCTACATGGTTAGGATCGCCCCATGACTCCCATCCCTTTCGAAGCCGTCCTGTTCGACTGCGACGGCGTCCTGGTCGACTCCGAACCCATCACCAACCGTGTGCTCGCCGAGATGCTCGGCGAGCTCGGCTGGAGCCTCAGCACCGAGGAGTCGATGCGCATCTTCACCGGCAAGGCGGTCAAGGACGAGGCCGCGCTGATCGAGGCCAGGACCGGCTTCGCGATCACGCCCGAATGGCTGCACGGCTTTCGCGGCCGCCGCAACGAGGCGCTCGAGCGCGACCTGCTGGCCATTCCGAACGCCGCGCTGGCCGTGCGCGCCCTGCATGCGGCGCTCGATGGCCGGATCGCCTGCGCTTCGGGCGCCGACCGCCACAAGGTGGAATTGCAGCTCGCGAAGATCGGCATCTTCGACTGCTTCGAGGGCCGCATCTTCAGCGGCCACGAAATGCCGCGCTCCAAGCCCGCGCCCGACGTCTACCTGGCGGCCGCATCGGCGCTCGGCGTCGACCCGGCGCGCTGCGCGGTGGTCGAGGACACGGTCACCGGGGCCATGGCCGGCGTCGCCGCCGGCGCGACCGTGTTCGGCTACAGCCCGACCGACCTGGGCCACAGCGGGCCCGAAGCGCTGCGTGCCGTCGGCGCGACGCAGGTGTTCACCGACATGGCGCAACTGCCGGCGCTGCTGGCCGACTGGCGCTCCGCGTTCGCCTGAAGACGCCTCCATGCACGGCTTGCGCGCGCTCTGTGGCCTCTTGATCGCCGCCAGCCTGGCGGGCTGTTCGTCGATCAGGCCGTGGCTCAACGAGCCCCTGGTCGACGAGCCGCCGCCGGCCTCGGTCATCATGGCGCCGGAGTCGGGCCGGGATCCGACGATCCTGGTGGCCGTCGCGCTGTCCGGCGGCGGTGCGCGGGCCGCCGCATTCGGCTACGGCGTTCTGGAGGAACTGCGCCGCACCAAGTTCGATCTGAACGGCCGCCACGCCGACCTGCTCGACGCCACAGACGTGATCAGCGGGGTGTCGGGCGGCAGCATCCTGGCGGCCTACTACGCGGTCTTCGGCGCCGACAGGCTGCAGGACTTCGAACGCGACTTCCTGCGCCAGAACTTCCAGAACAGCCTGATCCTGCAGGCGCTGCGGCCCGGCAGCCTGTACGACCTGAGCTCCCCCTGGTACGGGCGCAGCCACCTGCTGGCGCGCCGGCTCGACGAGATCTACGAGGGCAAGACCTACGCCGACATCGAGCGCAACCCGCGCCATCCGCAACTGGTGATCGCGGCCACCGACATGTCGCTGGGCACGGCCTTCGAGTTCACGGCCGACCAGTTCGCACTGATCTGCTCCGACCTGCAGAGCGTGCCCCTGTCCTTCGCGGTCGCGGCCTCGTCGGCGGTGCCGATCCTGCTGAGTCCGCTGACGCTGAAGAACTATTCGCGGGAATGCCGCGAGCGCGGCATCGTGCCGCGGCTGGCGGGGCGCGGCGGTGGCAACTACCGGGCCCGCATGTTCCGCATGCAGGCCAACAGTTACCTGGACGCCCAGAGCCGCCCTTTCATCCACCTGGTCGACGGCGGCGTCGCCGACAACCTCGCGGTGCGCCGGCTGCTCGACCGCGCCTTGATCGGCGGCGGATTGCGGGAGAGCTTCGACGAAGTCGGCATCCCGCGCGGCAGCGTGCGCAAKCTGGTGGTGATCAGCGTCAATTCGGCGCGCGACCCGGCCAACAATGTCGACCAGATCGATGCCGTGCCGGGCGTCCGGGCGGTGGCCGACACGCTGCTGTTCGGCGCCGGCGCGCGCGCCACCCTGGAGACCCAGGAGTTCCTGCTGGACACCGCCCGCCAATGGCGGGAGGACCTCAGGACGCGCAATGCCGATGGCTCGGACGCCTTCGCCCCCGATGCCGAGATCCACGTCGTGCAGGTGAACCTGCGCGACGCCGCGGACGGCGAATTGCGGCAGCGGCTGCTCCAGGTGCCGACCGCGTTCTCGATCAGCGACGACGAGGTGACGCGGCTGATCGCAGCCGGGCGCAGCGTGCTGCAGCGTTCGCCCGATTTCCAGGCGTTGAAGAAGTCGCTGGGCGCCGCCGAGGACTGAAGCGAAGGCTCAGGCGTTGCCGCGCGGCAGCGTGGCCCTGGCCATCGTGGTCAGCGAGAGCGTCATCGCCTGGGCCCGGTCCGCCCACATGCGCGACACCAGAAGGTCCGCGTTTTCAGTCACGAAGCCGCTGTTGCGGGTGCGGCCCGAAGTGGCGATGAAATCCATCAGGTCGGCGAAGGCGTCGCTGTCGGTGTCGGGAATCTGCTGCATGGGGCGATGGTAGGCCGCGCCGGGCCACCTTCCTGTCGGACGCCGGCGCATCGGACGATTCCGAGCACACTATTTCACGAATCCGCGTTCCCCTTGCTTGGCGGCAGGCCGTGCCGCCGGAAGGTGCCTGGTGCGACGCCGGTCCAGCCGCGAAAGGCGCGCGAGAAGCTTTTCTCATTGCGAAAACCGACCGCCAGCGCGATCTGCTTGATCGGCCGGTCGGTACGGCGCAGCTGGTCGGCAGCCGCTTCGTGCCGGATCTCGTCCTTGAGTGCCTGCAGCGAGACGCCTTCTTCCATCAGCTGGCGGTGCAGGGTGCGGCTCGACAGGTTCAGCAGGGCCGCCAGCGCCTCGGCGGTGGCGGCTTCGGCGGCACGGCTGCGCAGCAGTTCGCGCACCCGCTGGCCGAGCAGCCGGTCGCGCCGGTATTGCAGCACCGTGAGCGGCAGGGCGCGCCGCAGCATGGTGCGCAGCGCCGCCTCGTCGCGCCGCAGCGGCAGCGCCAGGTAGCGCGGGTCGAAGCTGTAGCTGGCCCGGTCGGCGCCGAAGCGCAGGCTGCCACCGAACATCAGCGGATAGGCCTCGCGGTGCGGCGGCGCCTCGAACGGAAAGGCGGTGGCGCTCAGCGACACCCGCGAATCGATGGCCCAGCAGGCGTAGCCATGCAGGAAGCGCAGGTTCGACACCAGGCAGAACTCGCGGAACTCGCCGAGCGGGCGGTGCTCGGTGATCGACACGGTCGCCAGCCCGCCGGCCACCGAGAGTTCGAGCGCGATGTCGTCGGTCAGGAGCCGCAGGTGCCTGCACCAGCGCTTGATCGCGACGCCCAGGTCGGGCGCCCCCAGCGAGGCCCGGCACAGCATGCCGTAGCTGCCCCAGGGGAGCCGGCGCCGGAACCAGCCGAGCGCTTCGTCGTCGAGCTGCTGCATCGCGAAACCCGACAGCGTCTCGAACTGCGCCGCGGTCACGCGTGCGGCCGGATCCGCGAGTTCATGCGGCGTGATCTGTGCCTCGGCCAGGGCCGCCGAAGGGTCGACGCCGTAGCGCTCGTAGGCCCGCACGATCGCTTGGACGAAGGCCATCGGCGTGGCCGCGCGGCGGGTGCTCTGGAGCGGTGACGAGGGCATGGTGGCGAACGGGAAGGGTGGCGGGATTTGCAACCATTGTGGCGCCAAATGCACCGGCACACGGCGTAAGCTGCGCCTCTCCGCCCGGGAAATTTCCGGTGCGAGCCCGACCGACCAAGGAGACAAACCCATGCACCATCCCGGCCTGAACTTCGACCTGGGCGACACCATCGATTCCCTGCGCGACGCGATCCAGGACTTCGCCGCCCACGAGATCACGCCGCGCGCTGCCGACATCGACCGCGAGAACCTGTTCCCGGC
>NZ_JBFUCJ010000216.1:0-4758 GCF_056405295.1 Variovorax sp. P1_H2
GCATCAGCAGCACCCGGATCAGCGCTTGCGTGCCGGTCAGGAAGACGGCGCCCGACTTGGCCCACAGGCTGTCGCTCAGCTTGTAGTCGGCGCGCAGGACGGGCGCTTCGTTTGGGAGGCTTTTCATGGCCGAAATTGTTCCATCGCCCGGCGAGGAAGTGCTTCTTCAATACACTATCGATTCCCCCTGATTGGAGGATGAAATTCTCCAGATGCGCCATGAACATCGATTCCATTCTTCTTGACGCCCACAGCCTGAAGATCCTTTTCGAGCTGCAACGCGATGCGCGGCAGACCGTGCAGCAGATTTCCGAGGCCGTCGGGCTCTCGCCGACCCCCTGCTGGAAGCGCATCAAGGACATGGAGGCGGCCGGCGTGATCCGTGGCTACACCGCCGTGATCGACCGCGAGAAAGTCGGCCTGCATGTCGCGGCGGTGGCGGAAGTCAACCTCGACCGCCACAGCGAGTCGCAGGTGCAGCGCTTCGAGGACGCGGTCGCCGCCAGCCCGCAGATCACCAGCTGCGTCTCGGCCACCGGGCCGGCGGACTACATCCTCACGGTGCTGGTGCAGGACATGAAGCACTACGAGCGCTTCCTGCACGAGACCCTGTTCAGCCTCCCGGGCGTGACGCACGTGCGTTCGAGCATCGTGCTGCGGCAGGTGAAATCCGAGGTGGCGCTGCCGATCGAGCAGGTGGTGAAGCCGGCCGCAGCGCCGCGCGGGCGGCGGCGCTGAGGGACCCGGGCGGTAGCATGCGAACAAACACCACCACCCGACCATGACGACGCTTCGTTCGCTCTACCCGCCGATCGAGCCCTACGACAGCGGCCTGCTCGATGTCGGCGACGGACACACGGTCTATTACGAGCGCGTGGGAACCCCCGGCACCAAGCCGGCCGTCTTCCTGCACGGCGGGCCGGGCGGCGGCATCTCGCCCGAGCACCGCCGGCTGTTCGACCCTGCGCGCTACGACCTGCTGCTGTTCGACCAGCGCGGCTGCGGCCGTTCGACACCGCATGCCGGGCTCGAGGCGAACACCACCTGGCATCTCGTCGCCGACATCGAGCGCCTGCGCGCCCTCGTGGGCGCCGACCAGTGGCTGGTGTTCGGCGGTTCGTGGGGCTCGACGCTGGCGCTGGCCTATGCGCAGACGCACCCCGACCGGGTCAGCGCGCTGGTGCTGCGCGGCATCTACACGTTGACCCGCGCGGAGCTGGCCTGGTACTACCAGTTCGGTGTCTCGGAGATGTTCCCGGCGCAGTGGGAGCGCTTCCAGGCGCCGATTCCCGAGGCGGAGCGCAGCGACATGATGAGCGCCTACCGCAAGCTGCTCACCGGCGACGACACCGAACGACAGCTGGAGGCGGCCAGGGCCTGGAGCGTCTGGGAGGGCGAGACCATCACGCTGCTGCCCGATCCTTCCATTGCGGCCGCCCACGACGACGGCCATTTCGCGCTGGCTTTCGCCCGCCTCGAGAACCATTACTTCGTGCACGGCGCCTGGCTGGAAGACGGCCAGCTGCTGCGCGATGCCCATCGCCTGCATGGCATCCCCGGCGTGATCGTCCATGGCCGCTACGACATGCCCTGCCCGGCGCGCTACGCCTACGCGCTGCACAAGGCCTGGCCCGAGGCCGAGTTTCATCTGATCGAAGGAGCCGGACACGCCTGGTCGGAGCCGGGCATCCTGGACCAGTTGATCCGGGCGACCGATCGCTTGGCGCGTGCTTGAATCGAGCTGGCGGCACGGCTCGCACTGACCGGCCCTGACCCGCAGGGCGGAACTGCCTGTTTTGGAGGCATCGCGTCGGAAGCCAAGCCTGGAGCCCTTCCCCGGAGTTGCTCCTGCGCTTGTCCACAGGGCTGTCCACGGGGCCGGTGGAGAACAGGGCTTCGGCCTCGCGAACTTTCAGTTTGCGAACGGGCAAAAAAAATGGCCCCTTGCGGGGCCATTCTGGAGGAGAGGGAGGGATTCGAACCCTCGGTACGTTCGCACGTACGCCTGATTTCGAGTCAGGTACATTCGACCACTCTGCCACCTCTCCGGTGTCTGTCGAGCCCGCGATTATAGCAGAGCTTCTGCGCCGCTTTTTCAGCCGCGCAGCACTTCGAGGCCGCCCAGGTAGGGCCGCAGCGCCGCCGGCACCCGGATCGAGCCATCCTCGTTCTGGTGGTTCTCGAGCACCGCGACCAGCGTCCGTCCCACCGCGAGGCCGGAACCATTGAGCGTGTGCACCAGTTCGTTCTTGCCCTGCGCATTCTTGAAGCGAGCCTGCAGCCGGCGGGCCTGGAAGGCCTCGCAGTTCGACACCGAGCTGATCTCGCGGTAGGTGTCCTGCGCCGGCAGCCAGACTTCGAGGTCGTAGGTCTTGGTCGAGCCGAAGCCCATGTCGCCGGTGCACAGCAGCACCACGCGGTACGGCAGCTCGAGCGCCTTCAGCACCGCCTCGGCATGGCCGGTCATGGCCTCGAGCGCCTCGTAGCTCTTGTCAGGATGCGTGACCTGCACCATCTCGACCTTGTCGAACTGGTGCTGGCGGATCATGCCGCGCGTGTCGCGCCCGGCGCTGCCGGCTTCCGAGCGGAAGCACGGCGTGTGCGCAGTCAGGCGGATCGGCAGCTGGGCTTCGGCCAGCACTTCGTCGCGCACGAAGTTGGTGAGCGGCACTTCGCTGGTCGGGATCAGGTAGAGCGCCGCATGGTCGGGCGCGGGCTCGCCGTCCTGGCCGCCCTTCTTGGCGGCGAACAGGTCGCCCTCGAACTTGGGCAGCTGGCCGGTGCCGCGCATCGAATCGGCGTTGACGATGTAGGGCACGTAGCACTCGGTGTAGCCGTGCTGCTCGGTCTGCAGGTCGATCATGAACTGCGCCAGCGCGCGATGAAGGCGCGCGATCGGGCCCTTCATCACCGTGAAACGCGAACCCGACAGTTTGGCACCCATCTCGAAATCGAGGCCCAGCGGGGCGCCGAGATCGACGTGGTCCCTGGGCGTGAACGCGAGCGCGGTCGCGGCTGAGCCATCGCCACCCTGCGGGCTCCAGCGGCGCACCTCGACGTTGGCATGCTCGTCCTCGCCGACCGGCACGCTGGCATGCGGCAGGTTCGGCACCGCCAGCAGCAAGGCCTGGAGCTCGGGCTGGATCGCATCGAGCCGGACGGCCGAGGACTCCTGCTCGGCCTTCAGCGCGTTGACCTCGGCCATCAGCGCGTCGACCGACTCGCCCTTGGCCTTCAGCGGACCGATCTGCTTGTTGAGGGTGTTGCGGCGCGCCTGGATTTCTTCCGTGCGGGTCTGCAGGGTCTTGCGCTCGGCTTCGAGCGCGCTGAACTTCGCGACGTCCAGGTAGGTCTGGTTCTTCTTGCGCGTTTCGAGGCGGGCAACGACCGACGGCAGGTCCTTGCGTAACAGTGTGATATCGAGCATGAACGTGATTTTAGGTGCGCGTAGGATCGCATTCGCCCCCCTCATTCCCCCAAGGAGTTGCGATGCAAGCCTACCTGACCTTCAACGGCAACGCGGCCGAAGCGCTCGCGTTCTACGCCCAGGCCCTGGGCGGCAAGATTCTCTTCAGCATGACTTTCGGCGAAAGCCCGATGGGCGCCGAGACACCGGCCGACCACAAGGGCAAGATCATGCATGCCACGCTGGAGGCCCGCGGCCACCAGCTGATGGCGTCCGATGCGCCGCCCGGCTACCCCTTCAAGGGCTACCACGGCTTCTCGCTGTCGGTCCAGGCCAAGGACGTGAAGGAAGGCGAGCAGCTCTTCAATGCGCTCGGCGCCGGCGGCAAGGTCACGATGCCCTACGCGCCGACCTTCTGGTCGACCGGCTTCGGCATGCTCGAGGACAAGTTCGGCGTGCCCTGGATGGTCAACTGCGAACAGCAGCCCGCCCAGGCCTGAGAGTTTCCCCGCGCCGCGTGCGATTGAAGCCTGGCCTCTTCGTGAAACACCGCGGAACCGGCTCCGCCGGGCCGCTGGTGTGGCCCCCGGCAGGGGGCTGAGGAGCCGCGGCTCCAAGCCTGCCTGCGCAGGCTTGGACGGCTCCGAAGAGCCGCTGCCTCTGGCAGCGACTCGAGGCGGCTACACGAAGTGAGCCAACCTGGGGGCGAGCTCTACGCCAGCGTCGCCGGGTCGACGTTGGCGCCGCAAATGATCAGGCAGATCTTCTCGCCTTCGCGCGGCGCATAGGCGCCGCTGTGCAGCGCCGCGAGGGGCAGCGCGGCAGCCGGTTCGACCGCCAGCTTCAGCTCTTTCCAGAGCCACGACTGGGCCGCGCGGATCGCGTCGTCGGACAGCAGCAGCGCATGGTCGACGTGGCGCTGCGTGAGTTCCCAGGCGATGGCGCCGATGCGCTTCGCGCCGAGCGAGTCGGCGGCGATCCCGCCGACCTCGACATCGACCGGCTCGCCGGCCTCGCGCGCGCGCACCAGGGTCGGCGCGCGCTCGGGCTCGAGGGCCACGACGCGGCTGCGCCGTTCGAACCAGGCCGCCAGGCCACCGATCAGGCCGCCGCCGCCGACGCTCACGAGCACCGCGTCGGGCAGGCCGCCCTGCTGCTCGATCTCGCGCCCGAGCGTGCCGGCACCGGCCACCACTTCGGGCTGGTCGTAGGCATGCGTCAGCAAGGCGCCGGTTTCGCGCTGGCGTTCGAGACAGGCAGCCAGCGCGTCGGAATAGGCCTCGCCGCCGACGACCACCTTGGCGCCGAGCGTGCGCAGCCGGGCCCGCTTGGCCTCGGGCGACATGTTGGGC
>NZ_JBFUCJ010000217.1:0-4730 GCF_056405295.1 Variovorax sp. P1_H2
GGCATGGACTGCGCATCCTCGCGCCAACGTTCCAGTGTTCCCACTCCAATGCCAACCTCACGCGCCACCACCTCCAGCGCCGAACTCTCCGGCGGAAGCAACCTTGCTACCGCTCGGTCCTTGAATGCTTGTCCGTATCGAGCCACTCTCATCCTTCATCGCCGCCCCCGGGTTCTTGGTTCTATGGAAGCGACAACTATTCTGCCGCGGGGGGGAGTCTTTCGATCGGTGAAATGAAGCATCGCTGGCCAGAACAGGGTGTGGAAGTATGTTATGTCCTTCCCAATGAAGTGAATCTGCTCGACCGACGCATCCGAGATGTATTCGCTAAAGGATTTATTTGTTCTTGACGGCAGGTGCCAGTGGTTGCGAGCTTGCCCCTTGTCAAAGTGGTTTTTGAGACTGGCCAGATAGCCAATGGGCGCATCCAGCCAAACGTAGAGATACTTCCCAGGTGCGCTGGGTATGGGGATKCCAAAATAAGGGGCATCGCGGGAAATATCCCAATCAACCAATCCGCCTTCGAACCATTCGGATGTCTTTTTTGATACCTCAGGCTGCAAGGTTTCTCCAGCAACCCATTCTTTGAGAAACGTGACGGCCTTCGGATCTGATAGTCGAAAGAAAAAGTGTTTCGATCGGCGAACCTCAGGCCGCGCCCCGGTCAATACCGAACGCGGCTCGATGAGTTCCGTCGGCTGATAGACCGCTCCACAGCTTTCGCAGGAGTCTCCAAACTGATCTTTAGCATTGCAGACCGGGCATCCTCCCTTTATGTATCGATCAGGCAAGAACATCTCCTTCACGGGGTCGAAGAATTGCTCAATTTCCCGCGACTCGATCATCCCGCGTTGCATTAGATGCCGATAGACCGACTGAGCCAACTCGGAATTTTCGGCACTATGCGTTGAGTGCCAGTTGTCAAATCGAATGTGGAATCCTTCCAGATACTTCGCGCGATCCGCGGTGATCGCAACAACATAATCTTCGGGGCTTTGGCCGGCATTCTCGGCTGCAATCATGATGGGCGCCCCATGAGCGTCGTCCGCGCATACAAATTGCACCGAGTTTCCCTTCATTCGCTGCGCTCTAACCCACACGTCCGCTTGGATGTACTCAAGCAGGTGCCCGAGATGAAGTTTGCCGTTTGCATAAGGAAGGGCGGTCGTGACAAAGAGCTTTCGATTTGCGCTGCAGGATGGAGACATATTTGAGATTTTTATATTAGAGGATTGACAGGGGTTATCCCGGGTTTTCGATGCGCTCGAACTAGCCTAGGGAAGGCATGTTGACGTACGGAAGCTCGCATCCGGATCGGCGATACCAAGCGAGGTCGCGTAAGAATTGCAAAAATTTAGACTTACACCTGGATCGCAATGAAGATAAAAGGCAGGACTAAATACTCTCGATACGAAGAAGTCGCCGAGGGTGCTCTCGTCATGCGCTAGATAGACAAAAATCTCAGAAGAGACCGATAGCAGTCTGATCTTTGCGCTTTCCAGGGTATGTGATGTTTGCTCGAAGAACTCCTCCGCACTCCTTTTCCGACTCGATAGGTTACGCTGCCAGAGGAAGTCATGGGAGTCTCTCTTCTGAAAGCGCAAGGCATTGCGCTCAAGTCGACCAACAGTAGTGGGATAATTCTCTTGAGATTCAGCCTTCTCTCGTGCGAATTGGCGATAATGGTCTGCCTCAATCAGGGATTTCTTGAGGGCGTCCCCAGGAACCAGACTAGCCGCAAGACCACATGCAAAGCAATACTGCACCGTGGCGCCTTGTTCACGATAAAGGCAGAGCACCGTATATCCAGGCAAGCCAGCACACAAATGAAAGAAAGTGAATTCGCCTGGGGCGTCGCGGAGATGGGTAAAGCACTCGCCGCACTCTTGAACCTCTATCGCGATCTGAATGGCTTTCCCGCCTCCCAGCCAGTATGCGACCCACGTCTGTCGCTCGATAAACTCAAGGACAGAGGAGGCTACGGCGGCATCAGCAGTGACGTGCGCAGCGGCGCCGCTAGAATCGCTCTGAGGAATGAGCCTTCCCCCTTCTGACGTATCGGCACCGAGGCTGACTAGGCTGCGCGGAACACCGACAGGACACCAGTCTGCGTATCGGAAAGCCCCCGTGACGTCGACATTTGGGTCACCTGCTGCGACGCCACGCCCTCCCGTTTGCACAATCGCGGTCAGCAGAGAAGGCATCTCTGGTTGAAAGGCGCTGAGCTGTTTTCGTCCGTGAATGGGAACGCGGGCAAGCAAATGCTTTCGCTCAACATACTCTGCGATGCTTGCGATTCCGGCCAACGGGAAGTAGCCGTATGACGCCCCTTGAGCGACGCCGTCGACGCCGCCAACATACGCTCGCGACTTCACGATAGGGCTGTAAAAAGTGAGTGCACTTATCCCGTGAGGTTGAGCTGAATCTGAGGCCCAGTACATGAGTCGAAAACCCCATTGACTATCGCAAGACTGCTTCAACAGCCACCAAAATTGGCGTCCGGAGCGATATTTCTCTCAAGCGCACGCGCTCCAGCAGGCTCGAAAGAAATTCCTTTCCCAAATTCTGTTCAAGAAGGTTGGCGCATTCGATCTCCAGTAGCTCGGTGAGCGTMATCGGCGTGATGCGATATTGCTCTCCATTGACCCGGTTCGCTACGCTGAAGGTCTCGATTGCTTCAAGCAGCGCAATGGGTCGCCGAATGACACAGAAGAGATGAGCTAATCGCTCGGCCTCGGCGCCGATAACTGCTGAGACTTCCTTCCTTCTTTCAAACGGAACAGAGGCACGTTCGTAGATGCTGGTCCCGTACACACTGTGAAATAGCCCAGCCATACGGACATGAGGCGCGCATCGCCACATCTCGAGCAGGTGGAGCGTACCTTGGAGGTGCCGAAGTAAAGATCCGTTGACATGTTGAGCGCGATCTGTACCGGAGAGCGTGAGGAACTCAATTGGCGTCATCTGCGACTTCTATGGTCTTTCTTTGGGTTTTGACGACGATCGTTACCCGCAACTCGGGGCAGTCTCTGCTTGGCGCGCGGGCACAGTGWGGGAGAGCACCATGAAAAGAAACGACTCGGCCTGGCTTTGGATAGACAGACTGGATGATGTCCTCGCCGTTCTCGGCATAGAAAACAGTGTCTCCCGCCCAGTTCATGTTCCAGACAGGATGAGCGTAGTAGACGGTTGAGAAATAGTTCTCCGTGTCGTCGTTGTCGCGATGGACGTAGCCCTCGACCCCGAAGGTGTGGGCATTGGCATACACTCGCAACGGTTCATGTCCTTGAAGAAACCCGCTTTCGAGTCGCTTCCAAAGCTCATAGATTGGTGCAAGTAGCGGCTCGTCTCTCAGCTCTTGCTCACAGCTTTCCCGGCTTTCCATGGATCCCGCAAAGTGCGAGTGCCAATAGCAGAATCTGTTGTTATCCAGAGCGGAGCGCCATCCGTAGGCCCAAATTGGGCTACGCATCAACGCGTCGAGTCGGGCGCGAAGGACTTCGTCCACTGTATCGTCCGTTACAAGTATTTCGGGCTTGATAATTGATGTCATGTGCACGTCCTTATTGAATCGAATCTTGTCCGCGCCTCGACCGAACTGTGAGGATTGGCTCGTTGACGAGTTCTCTTTCCAGACCCATCATGTCATTACTCGCATGCTCGATTGCAAGCTCGAGCCCGGCTTGCCTCGCGCAAAGCGCTAGCGTCGCGAGAACGTGTCCGAGGTCAAAGTACACGCATTGGTATACCCAACCGTTTCGGTATCTCCATTGGTAACGTTCGAAGTTCGCGCAAAGTATCAGGCGCTCACTTTGAGGACCCTCAGGCGCAACCTCGCACCATGAGTGCGTCGGAAAGTGACTGCCATCCGAACGTAGTGACAATAGCCATTGGTTGCCGGAGGTGCCTGCCAAGTAAGCATTGATTCCGTGCCGGCCGCCCAATGACGGGACGATTTTCTTGTCCACAAGCTCATGGTGGAAACGGTCCTTTTTCCTGGAGTCGAGTACCAAATGGGCCAACTCCAGCATACTCGCTGCAGCTTGAGATATTTCGAAGGGCTTAGCTTGCAGGGGCTCGTCTCGGTAAAGGTCTCTGGGAGCCCCCTCGTTCTGAAAATTCCGCATTTCTTCAGCATCTCTGGCAATCGCTGTGATATCCGAGTAATCCCAGTACTGCGTGCCAGTTCGAAGAATGGCTAGCGGTGTGTAATAGGTTGGATGGCCTATAGCTTCGCTATTCGATGCAAGAAGACCGATTGAAGTCAATGCCTGAGTATCTCGGTCATTGGTAGTGCCGTCACTCATTGACATTAGTAGCTCGCAGATTCCGAGTAGTTCGTGCTACGCCGAAGAGGATTCTTCGGTATCCGCGTTTTACGCGACGATTCCCTCAGGTGTCTATGAGACCAATCTCAAAATCAGCGCAGAGTTGTCCGACGGCAGGGGAAGCGTTGTCCAATGGACGATGAGCCTGGAGCGGCGGTTCAAAGGCGCGTTTCCAACCGGTGATGAGCCTTGGCGCTGCCGGGTTCATCGGCCAGTTGACAGCGCGCGATTGGGGGTGGCTGATCATCAACCGATGGTCATTCACATGGACGAATCAAGGGTCCCCCCCCGCGTCACAATAGTTGTCGCCTCCTTAGAACCAAGAACCCGGGGGCGGCGATGAAGGATGAGAGTGGCTCGATACGGACAAGCATTCAAGGACCGAGCGGTAGCAAGGTTGCT
>NZ_JBFUCJ010000218.1:0-4727 GCF_056405295.1 Variovorax sp. P1_H2
ATATGCGGCCGAAGCTGCGGGATTTTGTGCCTACACAGGGTTCACATTCGGCATATTCGGCGATCGCGCACTGGATCCACCACCACGAATACAAGTGGGAAAGCACATAGCACGCACAGTAAATGTATGGAAGGTTCACGGATCTTTTGGCTGGTTTAGCGACAAGGACGGTGGGATCGTCGCTTTACCTCCCGTGCGCGAGCTCCCACCCGGCATGAAACCAGTCATAGTTACGCCAGGCACGGAAAAGTATCGACGCACGCACGAAGAACCATTCCGCAGTGCCATGCACAATGCCGACGGCGCAATGCGCAAGGCAAACGCCTTTCTTTGTATAGGCTACGGGTTTAATGATCCACACTTACAGCATTTACTGATGGAGCGATGCAGTCGGCCAGATATTCCATTGGTATTGATTACCAAAAAAATTAGCTCCGTCGCCCAACAGTTTTTTCGTAGCGGCCGATGTGGTCGCTACGTTGCACTCGAAGAATGTGCAGGAGGCACCCGCATGTTTTCCACTGAAGTGCCGGAAGGCATCGAACTTGCAGGCGATCCTATTTGGCAACTGGATCGATTTTTGGCACTTGTGACCTGAGATAGAAAGAGAATGACCATACTCGAATACAAAGATGATGAAGCCCTTGGGCGCGTACGTTCAGTAGACACCGCGACAGTTGTCGTTGCGGTGGACGATGTGGAGCGCTTACGGAAATTGCAGGTCAATCGATTGGCAGCGCTTCAAAGCAGTCGACCTGGCCAACACTTGATCGGCATCATTCAGAAGATTACGCGCACGGCAGTTGACGCGAAAGGCGGTCCTGTAGACAAGGAAATTGGGGAAGGTGAAGACGACGTCACTGAACTAAACGTTGTTCGAATTGTCTTGATCGGGACTCTCGTAGATAAGATCGGAACTAGGAGCAATGTGTTCTTGCGCACGCTCGAAACTGTTCCTGAGATAGACGCCAACTGCTTCGCTCTCGAAGGCCCCCGCCTGACTTCCTTTATGCGAGTAATTGCCAATATTGCAGGAGATTCACAAAAGCTATCGCTTGGACACTATACGCTCGACGAAAGTGCCGACGCATACCTCAATGGCAACAAATTCTTTCAGCGCCATGCGGTTATTGTAGGCAGCACTGGGTCCGGCAAGTCGTGGACGACTGCTCGAGTTCTCGAACAGGTAGCAGAGTTGAGCAACGCCAATGCAATCGTATTCGACATTCACGGCGAATACGAGCCTCTTTCTTCCAAGGGATTCCAGCACTTCAAAATCGCCGGGCCTGGTGACCTGAATGACTCCGCCACACTGGACTTGGGAGTCATATTCTTGCCCTATTGGCTGCTCGGGTATGAAGCCATGACCTCCATGTTTGTCGATCGCTCAGATCAAAACGCGCCAAACCAAACCATGGTAATGTCCCGAGCCATTCTGAATGCAAAGCGTTCGTACCTCGAAACGCTCAAACAGAATGAGGTATTGGCCAATTTCACTATCGACAGTCCAATACCCTTCGATCTTGATAAAGTAATTGGAGAACTATCAGACTTAAATGTGGAGATGGTCCCGGGAGTCAGGACCGAGAAGGCGGGCGAGTTCAATGGCAAACTCAGTCGACTCATTCAGCGCTTGGAAAACAAGCGCACAGATCGACGCCTGGGCTTCCTTTTCCAGGGCGCTGCAGAAACGATGACCTTCGAATGGCTTGAGCGTCTAGTCGGTAGCTTGATGGCTGGCACTATCGATCAAGAGGGAAAAAAAGGCGGCGTCAAAATAATAGACTTCTCCGAAGTTCCTTCGGATGTGCTCCCTCTCATGGTTAGTTTAGTAGCGCGACTGGCTTTCTCTATTCAGCAATGGACGGAAGCATCGAAGCGTCACCCTGTGGCCATATTTTGCGACGAAGCGCATCTCTACATTCCCGAGCGGCATCAATCTGGCGGTGCTGGAGAAATTTCGGTTGAAATTTTCGAGCGCATTGCCAAGGAAGGTCGCAAGTACGGCGTCGGTCTCGTTGTGATCAGCCAGCGCCCCTCAGAAGTAAATCGCACAGTCCTAAGTCAATGCAACAATCTTGTTGCCATGCGTTTGACGAATGGAGACGATCAAGCAGTGGTTCGCCGACTACTGCCAGATAGCTTGGGTGGATTTGGGGATTTGCTTCCAGTACTGGACACCGGCGAAGCCTTGGTAGTCGGGGACGCGAGCTTGCTGCCGACGCGCATCCGAGTGTCTATGCCGAAGCACCGACCCAATAGCGGCACCGTCGACTTYTGGGAACGCTGGGCTAATAACTCGCCGGTCGGCGGTCTCAATGCAGTGGTCGACGGATGGCGCAAACAAACTTTGCAGGTTGCAACCAGTTGAACAATCGTTGCAGCGCCGGAAATAGATTGCACCGTAGAAGCCATCACACGCCCAGCCACAGAAGAATTAAAGAGGAAGAGCATGGCGACAATAGGGCACATTAGGGGCGCCTTGCTAGAAGAAGCCATACTTCACCTATTGACGCTAGTTGGTTACCGAACAATAGAGCCCGCCCTGCTCGGTCAAGACGATGCGGGCTATCTGCGCTCCGGACACAGTGGGCTAGAAGCCCGAGGCAGGGGAACATGGCATCAACTCGACGCACTCGCCGCTAATCCGTACTCGCCCGCTTTCGTCTACCCGTTGCGACTCATCGTTGAGGCAAAGTGCTACCAGCGATCTACCCCCGTGGGTCTATCGGTGACTCGGAGCATCGTCGGCGTCCTCAAGGACATAGCGGAGAACTACTTTACGTATCGCGCAGGCGTAGGTGTAACCGACGAGCCAATATTCGGGCCCAGATATCAATATGCATCCGCAGTCTTCTCACCTACCGGCTTCACTCGAGGGGCCGTCGAGTACGCAGTTGCCCACCAGATTTTTCTCATCACATACGAAGACGTACCTGTCATTCAACCGCTCGTGCGAGCCATTTTCGAATTTGATGAGAGTTGTGTCTTGAATACGAGGGCACAGACCATTCAGGATGCGCGGCGATTCCTCAGGGCCCAATTGCGGCCAGCTGAGGTGCACTCAGTGACTACGGAGACGCTGACCCAGCGCGGCTATTCGGTGCTAAGCCACGCAGTCGCCGCGTCGGCAGATCAGATTCGCGGGTCATACTTCGGAATGCTACAAGGTCGATGGCCAATGCATCTTCTTCGCGAGGAGCCATTACCTCATGAGGCGTTCCCCACTGACCTTGTTGAATGTCGAGTTGTTCGATCGGCGGAAGGGGCATGGATGTTTGTTCCTATCGAAGCACAGGAGGGCCAGCCGAATTGGTTTGCGCTCGAGTTCAATTTACCGCCACTCATAGCAGAACTCGTGGAACATCACGCGGACGATCGTGCTACCGTCGCCGAGTTGAAACAACAGCATTTCTCTTTTATTGATGTTTCTGGTGTTATAGGTGGCATCCGAAGGAATGTTCGACTTCAACTAAATCGGCAATGGATCGAACAGGTTGTCGAGCGGCAACGCGGTCGATAGCGCCGTCAAGCCAGCATCCGCCCTCGGCATGCGTGAGAACGAGGAACTCCTCGCCCTGGCCGATGGCGTCCTACGTTCTTGAGCGTTCGAGCGAGGCGAAGGGGCCGACAGCCGTCACGGCCCAGCCCTCCACATAAGGTACCGAGGCGGACTGCAACACTCCTTTTTTCGGACTATGGCAGTTGCATCGACCGGTTGGAGCGCTCTCACCTATCTATCCTTCGTACCCTACGTGTCGCTTTCGCATACGATTGGCGTAAAACCGCGGAGAAGGAAATGGAAATGGACTGGTCGATTCGCCTAACCGACGTGCTGATGGTCCTTGCCACGATGGTGAGTCCATTCATTGCAGTTCAGGCTTCGGAAAAGTTGCGGGCCAATGCAGCGGCCAAGGATGCCCGTGAGAAGGTCTTCCATACTCTAATAAGCACGCGGGGGGCGCGATTGACGCCGGACCACGTAGCCGCTCTGAATCGAATCGATCTAGTGTTTCCGGCTGCGGCGTTTAGCGGCGTAAGCGATGCGTGGAATCTGTACATGCGTCATCTGTCCCGAGGCCGAGCTGAGATGGAGCAAGCCGGAGAAGCGCATTTCACCGAAGGCAATCGGTTATTCATGGCGCTTCTGAAGGCCATGTCAGCCGCGCTGGACATTCCATTCTCAGATACGGCGCTGCAACACAACGCATACTACCCACAGGGGTACATTCACAACGAACAGCAGGCCTATTTGCTTCGAGATGCCGCATTGTTGGTGCTGAAGGGGGAGCAGGCCATCTCCATAAAGCCGGCAGATCAGCAAACTACGAAGCACTGATCGTGGTCAGAAATGGGACGCGACCAATGCGGACGCATCCTCGATATCCAAGAAGCCTCGATCGCAGGACTTAAAGGCCTTCCTCTCAGTCAGCCTTCAGCAGCCAATCGGAGTCGCCCTACCCCCCCCCGGCCTCACCCCCGATCAGGTACTGTCCCCCCGCCCTTCACTCGCACCTCATCGATCGCACCTCTCAACGCCAGCAGGTGGCGCTCCATATCCGCATTGAGCACAGTCACCAAGCCCCGCAGTTCGACCGGCTCGATGTGAAATTCGTCGATGCCTCTGAGGGGATAGCGAGGCGACAGAAAGCTCTGAAGGCACTCGTAAGCACGGAACGAATCCTTCAAATCGCAGAACGCCACCTCGATATCCGAGACGTCAATCG
>NZ_JBFUCJ010000219.1:0-4410 GCF_056405295.1 Variovorax sp. P1_H2
AAGTTAAGCGAAGTTAAGCGGAAATTTCATCAAATTTAATGTTTAACTTTGAACGCGCAGCCCGTAAGTCTTTGATTCTCAACAAGAAATCTCCTTGGGCCTAGGCTTCCCTCCTTCGAGTTCAACGTTGCACAGCGATCAAGAGGCATGGCCGGTCCCCAGGCATAAGCCGCGCTGGGCCTCAGCTTGAGAGAGTTGGTGACAGCCAGAATTGCAGAGACCGCCGCCTGCTACCGTGGCCAACGGTGCGGGTGCTGGACACAGTTCGGCGACCAATCGCCGAGCTCCGGCATTCATTCGCTCCTCCATCACAATGCCCATTCTTTTCGCGCACGCGCAAGGTACGGGTGAACTCAAAACTCTTCAGCAGATTGACGCCCTCGAGCAAGCCAAGGCGACGCTTGAGAAGATCGATGCGCAACTTGATGCCGTCGTCAGAGCGCGGAAGTTGCAGTGCACCATGGCGGTGGGGTATGCGCCGTTCTGCGACTGCATCATGAAGGACATGCCGGTCGCTTGGTCTTTTCAGGAATACGTCGCCATCACGACGAACAGCAAGGCGGTCAATGGCTACGACAAGATGGACCCGCAGTTGAAAAGTGCCTACGACATGGTTGCGCCGATCCGAGACAAATGCGTGAAGCAGATCAACGCTCGACGTTGACACAGCCATCGCCCGGCACGCGAGGACGAGGACGCTCAGCCGCTGCCGCCGCCCCGCGCCTTCATCGCCGCCGCCGCCAGGATCGCCCGCGCCAGGCGGGTCAGGTCGCGCTGGCCGAGCATCCAGACGGGCTTATCGCCGATCGCATCGGTCGGCGGCCCGGCGATCTGCATGATCTGCTCGTCGGTCAGGTCGAGGTTGGCGTAGCGCTCAAGCCGGGCGGCCATTTCGTCGGCATAGGCCAGCACGATCGTGATGTCGGCCGACAGCGCGGGCGACTTCCTGAGGCGGGCGATGGTGCGGGGTTCGCGTGCGGTCATGACGGCGATTGTGGCGCCGCTCCAGCGGCCGAGGGCCGGCGACTAACTTTCGTGGAGCCAGCCCAGGGTCGCGCGCTGAGCGGCGCGCTCGGTCGCGCTGATGCGCAGCCGGTACTGACCGTGATCTACCCATTCGCAGTGACCGGCACCAACCAACGCGGCGGTGTCGCCGCGCCGCACGAAGTCCACGGCAAGCTCAATCGACCGATCCGCCGCCGTCGCCGCAAATTCGATGTTCCGCTGCGCAACATCGCGGGACCCGCCCTTGGCCTCCTTCAGCCCGGACAGCGGCCTCGATGTGAAGCGCACCCAAGGCACCTCGCCCTGCTGATCGACTGCAAGGGCAATGTCCGCGATCGCCTCGAATGTGACCCTGCTGCCCTTGCTGGTCAGGTGCAGATATGCCGGCACATGAAACGTCAGGTGCGGCTGATCTATCGGCTTCTCGGCCCTCGGATCATCGGGGACCAGATAGGCGACGTGAATCCGATTGAAGGCGCTCCACACGAACTGCTGTGCGGCAAATTCGCGCGCGATGAAGGCCCGGTCATTGAGCCCGACCGAGATGTCGCCGTTGGGCTGCAGGCTGATCCAGCCGATCCGGTAGGACCTGCCTTCGAGGGATGCGCAGAGCGTCAAGATCACTGTCAGTCCCTGCCTTCATCGAACGATCGAAGGGTCGCGAAGAACAGCCCGTGCATGACCTCCAGCGCCAGCATCGCGTCCTCCTGCAGGATCAGCGTCGGGTGCCGCTTCTGCGCGCGGAATCGGGTCGCGATGGCATGGGCGTGCTCCTCCGGCTTGCGATGCGTCAGCGGGTTGCGCACCAGCCTCAGCGAATCGATCTTCGTCAGGACGTCGGGCCGAAATAGGTGGTTCGCGCCCGCGTGCTTGACCAGAGCATCGAACGATGACGAATCCCCCCGGGTAATGATGCCGCGCAGCTCCAGTTCCTCGGCAAGCGTGTGCTCGACATGCGCAGCGGCGGCCAGGATCGTCGCCATCAAATGCCCCTCGACGTAGCAGGCCCGCGCCTCGCGCAGCAGGGTCATCGGCTCCATGTCGTCCATGTAGGCCGACGGCAGCGTGCCCAGTGCTGACAGCCATGCAGCCCGTTCGGCCTTCCCGTCGTCGTTTCTGATGGCCGGGGGCGTCGTGGGAAGATTGCTCATGCGTCCGATCGTAGCCGGGCGGCGTGATGATTTTCGTAGCATCGCTTTCAGGCTTGGTCGGACGCGATCGGACGCGCCCTCAGCATCGCCGATACCATCGGCCACGGCTTAAAATGTTCCTCCCTGTAGTCAGTGGGAGCGGCAGTGTTGAATGCCTTCGCCGACGCGCAGCTCGCTCGCGCACGGCGCGATCGCCGGCTGGTGGGGGCGTGCCTGGTGCTGCTCGTTGCTCTCGCGTGGCTGTATCTGGCGATCATGGCCGAAGCGATGGCAGCGATGGACAGCGCACTGCACAGCTCGCGCGCGATGTGGCTGATGCCGATGGGAGAGTGGGGCGCGCGGGAGTTCGCGCTCGGCTTGGCCATGTGGGCGGTGATGATGGTCGGCATGATGGTGCCGAGTGCGGCGCCGATGCTGTTCGCTTACCTGAACGTGAGCCGCTCGCGGCCCGCGGGGCTCTCGCCGATCGCAGCGACGGCTGCTTTCCTGCTCGGCTACCTGCTGGTGTGGGGCGGGTACAGCGTACTTGCAACCGCCGCGCAATGGGCGCTGCACGCGACCGATCTGCTCGGACCCACGATGCGAAGCTCCAGCGTCGTGTTGAACGCGCTGCTGTTGATCGCGGCGGGCGTCTACCAATTTCTTCCCATCAAGAACGTCTGCCTGTCGAAGTGCCGGCTTCCCCTCGGCTTTCTGCTCACCGAGTGGCGCGACGGGTGGACCGGCGCGATGAGGATGGGCCTGCGGCACGGCGCTTTCTGTGTCGGCTGCTGCTGGCTGCTGATGGCGCTGCTCTTCGTCGCGGGCGTGATGAACCTGCTGTGGATCGCGCTGCTGTCCGTCGCTGTGTTGGTGGAGAAGGCGCTCCCCTTCGGGCGCCAAGCCGCGCGCGTCGTCGGCGCGTTGATGATCGCGGCGGGCCTGGGGGTCTTGGTGCTGGGCTGAGGCCAGGCTCGCGGCCTGGAAAATCGACTCGCCATTGCCTATAGTTAACGTGCGGCTGGGTGCGCGAACGGCGGCTGTTTCAAGCGGCCGAGAAGGAGACGACGATGGCTTGGCAGATGGATGCGACGATGCTCGAGATGTGCAGCTGCAAGGCGTTGTGCCCGTGCTGGCTCGGCCCGGATACCGTCCCGGACCAGGGTTGGTGCGCCGGCGCGTTGCTGATCGACATCGAGAAGGGCGCGATCGATGGCCAGGACGTGGGTGGCTGCCGTGCCGCGCTCGCGGCTTGGTGGCCCGGCAATTTCTTTGCCGGCGACGGCACCGCGCGCTTGTACCTGGACAGCCGCGCCAGCGACGCGCAGCGCAGCGCGCTCGAGGCTGTGTTTTCGGGCAAGAAGGGCGGCATGTTCGGTGCCGTGCTCGGCCCAGCGGTCACGAAGTGGCTGCCCGCGAAGAGCGTGCCGATCGACATTCAAGGCGGGGACGTGCCAACTTTCTCGGTGGGCGACGTCGCCAAAGGCACGCTCACCCGCTACAGGGACGCCGCGGGCAAGACCGCAACGGTGCAAGGCACGGCGGCGCAGGGGGCCTTCGAGAGCACCTCGATGGAGATTGCGAGCGCGAAGGGTACGCGCTGGACCGAGCCCGATGCGCGCGACTGGGAGGGCGACTCCGGCACGCTGCACAAGGTCCGCTGGGCCGGCTGAGCGGCGCGGCGCGGGCCGTTCGCCCTCAACTCGCCAGCCGCGCGTACGCTACCGCGACGGTCACAGCCAGTCGCGCTTTGGTCAGCCCCAGTTGGATGCTGGCAAGCGCTCCATCGTTTCGGACCCCGGCGCGCGCAAGTCGTTGATTCGATGAGGAATCGGCCCTCCGCGTTGCCTGAACACCGCCCGCCGTCCTGGAGCTTCAGAAAAAGCCGGGGCAGGGCAGGGCGGGGGACCACGTCGCGAACCAAGTCTCGTCATGCCTGTCGCGTGCGAGCGGTTCAGTGTCCTGTATAGAGGCAGCATTTGAAGCTAGGTGCCTCAGGACGTTGTCGAGTGCCTCGACCGCCGACTGTCGGCCAGAGGACGAAACCGCTCGCGCGGTAGCCCGCCGCTGAGGCCGCGGGAGTGGCAATCATTGCGTCCCTGTCTATGTTGAGGACCGAGGCAATCCGCCTCGTTTTTCGACAGGAGCAGGACCATGACTTCTTCGACCCAAACCGCCTCGCCGCTGCGCCAACGCATGATCGAGGACATGCGCATGCGCAAGCTCTCGCCCAAGACGCGCACCGCCTATGTCCGGGCCGTGCGCCAGTTGGCGG
>NZ_JBFUCJ010000220.1:0-4362 GCF_056405295.1 Variovorax sp. P1_H2
GGTCGCTGCCCCCCGAGGGGGCCGCAGGCCGCCTTGGGGCGGCCCGGCGTCGGCCTGGGCCTGCGAATAAGAGAAGAAGCGATCGATAGAATCGCCTTCCATTTTCCTGGGAACTTCTCTTGTCCGATCGCCTCCCTGTCCTGTCCCAATATCTGTTCCCCAAGCAGGCGCTGACCTCCTTCGCCGGCTGGGTGGCGGGCAAGGAGCGCGGGTCGGTCACGACCTGGATCATCCGCCGCTTCGTCGCCAAGTACGGCGTCGACATGGGCGAGGCGCTCGACAGCGACATCGCGAGCTATCCCAGCTTCAACGCCTTCTTCACCCGGGCGCTGAAACCCGGCGCCCGGCCGCTGGCGCAGGCCCACCTGGTCTCGCCCGTGGACGGTGCGATCAGCCAGTTCGGCGCCATCGAGGGCGACCAGATCTTCCAGGCCAAGGGCCACCGCTATTCGACCACCGCACTGGTCGGCGGCGACGCCGCGCTGGCCGCGCAGTTCCAGCACGGCAGCTTCGCCACGCTCTATCTGAGCCCGAAGGACTACCACCGCATCCACATGCCCTGCAACGGTCGGCTGCTGCGCATGATCTACGTGCCGGGCGACCTGTTCTCGGTCAACCCGACCACGGCGCGCGGCGTGCCCGGACTGTTCGCGCGCAACGAGCGCGTGGTCTGCGTCTTCGAGACGGCGCGCGGCCCCTTCGTTCTGGTGCTGGTCGGCGCAACCATCGTCGGCAGCATGGCCACCGTCTGGCACGGCGTGGTGAATCCGCCGCGTGGCGGCGAGGTCCGCGAGTGGCGCTACGAGGATCAGCAGGTGCTGCTGCGCCAAGGCGAGGAAATGGGCCGTTTCCTGCTCGGCTCGACCGTGGTGATGCTGTTTCCGGCCCCGCCGCTGGATTTCGCGCCGGGCTGGGCACCGGCACGCCCGGTGCGGCTCGGCGAAGCGATGGCCAACTACCCCGCCGCCTGAAGCCGCAATCCCACGAGCCGCAGCCTGCTTGCCGTCATAGCTATAAAACTTGTAGCAACCAGTCTTCTGGGCTATAGTCGCCGGCCGATTCCGGGTGGGTCCCCCACCGCCAATAAAAACTGCGGCACCCCGAGGAGATGAAGTCGATGAGCAGCAAGGAAAACGCGGCGGTCAGCCAATTGCTGGCACTGCTGGAAGCCCGCTACGCGCTGCGCGTCCTCTGGGCCCTTCGGGACGGTCATGCGCAGACCTTCCGTCTGCTGCAGGACAGCGTCGGCAGCATCACGCCGAACACCCTGAACACCCGCATCAAGGAACTCCGCGAAGCCGGGCTCGTGAACCATGGCAGCGAGGGCTACAGCCTGACCCTGAGCGGCCAGGACCTGCTGAAGCGGCTGTCCGACCTGCAGGCTTTCGCCGGCAAGTGGCAGCAGACCCAGGTCAAGAAGACGGCGCCTCCTCCCGGGCCCTGAGGGCTTGACCCCCACGCTCGGCACTGCGTGTCCTCGCTGCCCCCCGAGGGGGCGCAGTCCGCCTTGGGGCGGCCCGGCGGCGGACTTGAACCCCCACGCTCGGCACTGCGTGTCCTCGCTGCCCCCCGAGGGGGCGCAGTCCGCCTTGGGGCGGCCCGGCGGCGGACTTGAACCCCCACGCTCGGCACTGCGTGTCCTCGCTGCCCCCGAGGGGGCGCAGTCCGCCTTGGGGCGGCCCGGCGGCGGACTTGCCGGGTCGTTAAACTGCCCGGTTTTCCACCTTTTCCCAAATCCCAAGGAGCGCACCATGCCCACCACTCCCTCCGGCCTGCAATACGAAGACACCACGGTCGGCGACGGCGCCGAAGCCAAGGCCGGCCACCACGTGCACGTGCACTACACCGGCTGGCTCTACAACGACGGCGTCCAGGGTGCCAAGTTCGACTCCAGCCGCGACCGCAACGACCCCTTCGCCTTCTCGCTGGGCGCCGGCCAGGTCATCAAGGGCTGGGACGAAGGCGTCGCCGGCATGAAGATCGGCGGCAAGCGCACTCTGATCATCCCGGCCGCCCTGGGCTACGGCGCCCGTGGCGCCGGCGGCGTGATCCCCCCGAATGCCACCCTGAAGTTCGACGTCGAGCTGCTTGACGCCCACTGACTGACCCCCACGCTCCGTCACTTCGTGTACGCGCTGCCCCCCGAGGGGGCCGCAAGCCGCCTTGGGGCGGCCCGGCGTCGGCTTGAGCCGCCCCCACGCTCCGCCACTTCGTGTACGCGCTGCCCCCCGAGGGGGCCGCAAGCCGCCTTGGGGCGGCCCGGCGTCGGCTTGAGCCAGCGCAAATGAGGTTCCCGAATGCGCCGCCGCCGGCGCATTTTTTGTCTTGAAAACCGTCCGGCCAGCCCCAAATGGCTGCCTATTGTTCATTTTTCATTGATTTCCGGCGTGGCAGCCGGCATTTTGAGCATGTCAGACCCGCAAAACACCCCATTGAATCCCGACACCCTGCAGGGCGAACCCAGCCCCGAAGAACTCGAGGCCGCCCAGGCCGCGAACGATGCCGACGCACTGGCAGCAGCCCAGGCCGCGGTCGCTACGCTGCAAGCCAAGAATGCCGAGCTGGCCGACCAGTTCCTGCGTGCCCAGGCCGACGTCCAGAACGCCCGCCGACGAGCCGACGAAGAGATCACCAAGGGCCGCAAGTTCGCCATCGAGGGCTTTGCCGAGAGCCTGCTGCCGGTGCTCGACAGYCTGGAAGCCGGCCTGGCGATYCCCGACGCCACCGCCGAGCACCTGCGCGAAGGCACCGAGGCCACGCTGCGCCAGCTCAAGAGCGCGCTCGAGCGCAACAAGGTGATCGAGATCGCGCCGCCGGCCGGCAGCAAGTTCGACCCGCACCAGCACCAGGCCATCTCGGTGGTGCCGGTGCCGGGCCAGGAGCCCAACACCATCGCGAGCGTCCTCCAGAAGGGCTACACGATCGCGGAGCGCGTGCTGCGCCCGGCCCTGGTGACCGTCAGCAGTCCGAGCTGAAAACCAACAAGAAACCCACAGGAAATCCCCGCTCCGTCCCTTGATTCGCAGCGGGTTATCCACAAGTTCACAACAACCTTATTTCAGATTCCAGGAGCAACAACATGGCCAAAATCATCGGCATCGACCTCGGCACCACCAACTCGTGCGTGTCGATCATGGAAGGCAATACCACGCGTGTGATCGAGAACTCGGAAGGCGCCCGCACGACGCCCTCGATCGTGGCCTACCAGGAAGACGGCGAAGTGCTGGTCGGCGCCTCGGCCAAGCGCCAGGCGGTCACCAACCCGAAGAACACGATCTACGCGGTCAAGCGCCTGATTGGCCGCAAGTTCGAAGAGAAGGAAGTCCAGAAGGACATCGACCTGATGCCCTACAGCATCACCAAGGCCGACAACGGCGACGCCTGGGTGGAAGTGCGCAGCAAGAAGCTCGCGCCGCAACAGATCAGCGCCGAAATCCTGCGCAAGATGAAGAAGACCGCCGAGGACTACCTCGGCGAGCCGGTCACCGAGGCCGTGATCACGGTGCCCGCCTACTTCAACGACAGCCAGCGCCAGGCCACCAAGGACGCCGGCCGCATCGCCGGCCTCGACGTCAAGCGCATCATCAACGAGCCGACCGCGGCCGCGCTCGCCTTCGGCCTCGACAAGCACGACAAGGCCGACCGCAAGATCGCCGTCTATGACCTCGGCGGCGGCACCTTCGACATCTCGATCATCGAGATCGCGGACGTCGACGGCGAGAAGCAGTTCGAAGTGCTGTCGACCAACGGCGACACCTTCCTGGGCGGCGAGGACTTCGACCAGCGCATCATCGACTACATCATTTCCGAGTTCAAGAAGGAACAGGGCGTCGACCTGAGCAAGGACGTGCTCGCGCTGCAGCGCCTGAAGGAAGCGGCCGAGAAGGCCAAGATCGAGCTGTCGAACAGCGCCGCGACCGACATCAACCTGCCCTACGTGACGGCCGACGCCTCGGGCCCGAAGCACCTGAACATCAAGCTCACCCGCGCCAAGCTCGAAAGCCTGGTCGAGGAGCTGATCGAGCGCACCGTCGCGCCCTGCCGCACCGCCATCAAGGATGCGGGTGTCAGCGTGTCCGACATCAGCGACGTGATCCTGGTCGGCGGCATGACCCGCATGCCCAAGGTGCAGGAAACGGTCAAGGAGTTCTTCGGCAAGGAACCGCGCAAGGACGTCAACCCCGACGAAGCCGTGGCCGTCGGCGCCGCCATCCAGGGCCAGGTGCTCTCCGGCGACCGCAAGGACGTGCTGCTGCTCGACGTCACCCCGCTGTCSCTCGGYATCGARACCATGGGCGGCGTGATGACCAAGATGATCACCAAGAACACCACGATCCCGACGAAGTTCGCGCAGACCTTCTC
>NZ_JBFUCJ010000221.1:0-4323 GCF_056405295.1 Variovorax sp. P1_H2
TGCCGGTGCCGCGGGCGCGGCTGCCGGTTCCGGCGCTGCGGGTGCCGCGGGGGGTTCCGCCGGCGCCGCCGCCTCGGGCCGCCCGGGCGGCAAGGGAGGCCGCGGTGCCCGTGGCGCACACGGCGGTCCGCTCACCGCCGATCCGCCGCGGCGCGACACCGCGCCGCCACCCGAAACGCATGCGGGCGAGATCGAGACCGGCGATCTCGTGCTGATCGACATCGAACTGGCCGAGCACCAGCGCTGGGCCGGCGCGCTGGGCCGCGTGGGAGAGGTGGCCTCGATCCAGCGCGCCGAGTTCATCGCCGAATCGGTCGGCGGCGGATTCATCGAAGGCGTGGCATCGGGCGCGTCGATGGGATTGGCCATCGGCCTCGTCTCGCGCGCGGTGCCGGTGCTGGGGCCGATCATCGGCGGCGGCATGGCGCTGCACGGCCTGCTCACACGCGACTGGGACGCCACCGCCTCGACCATCGGCAAGTTCGGCGAAGGCGGCGACACCTACGAAGTGCTGGCCAACAGCCTGGCCTCGGTGAGCGCGGTGATCGACGTGGTGTCGCAGATCCTCGGCGTGATCAACGGCATCGTCGGCGTGGTGCAGGCGGTGGCGATCGGGGTGGCGGCCGGTGCCGGCGTGCTGGCCTTCTTCACCTTCGGCGCGACGGCGGGCATCGCGATCGCGGCCGGCGAACTGGCGGTGACCTGCGAGGAGATCAGCGCGGCCATCAATGTCGTCACGATGGTGCTCGACGGCGTGAACTCGGCGCTGCTGAATCCCTGCATCACGCTCTTCCGCGCGCTGCATTCGTTCACCACGCAGGCCGATCCGCGCGAGGTGGAGGCGGGCGGGCGCGATCTGTCTTCGGCCGCTGCCGCCTCGGGCGCAGCGCTGGGTTCGTGGGTGGGCGGCAAGGCGGCGCACATCGGTGCACGTCCGCCGCCGCCGGCCGACGACGGCGCGCCGACCCGGCCGTTGCCGCCTCGGGAATCGCCGCCGGCCGCGTCGGGCGATGGGCCGCAGGTGCATTTCGAGCAGCCGCCCGCGAGCGCCGCGCCGGGGCGTATCGCAACGGAAGGGCCGGCGCGGCCGAGCGTCGCAGACGTCGAGGCATCGCCCGGTCTGCGCGTGGGTGACGAGGGTGTCGCGTGGGCGGCGCCGCAGCAACTGGAACTGCCCGGCGTCCCCGGCACGCCGCCGCCGCGCGGACCCCGTCAGCCGCAACGCGCCGACGAAATCGCACCGCCCGACGCCCACAGCGCCTGGCTGCGGCGGCTGCGGGCGGAAGCCGAAGGCGGCACCGCACCCACCGCGCCCGGCAGCGGTCCCTACAACGTGGCGCGGCACCACGTGCCGGGGCGAGACACCGCGCGGCCGGGAACACCGGCCCCCGATCTCTATCAGGCTTCGCCGCGCACCCCGGGCGAGCAGTCGCATCACATCGAGCAACAGGCCTTTTTGCGACGGGCGGTCGCGGGCTACGAAGGTCCGGAGGACGTCACCGTCAACATGCCGGTGGGAGAACACCGGTCGCTGCGAGGTCCGCAAGCGCAACAGGAAGCCAATCCGGGCGCGCTGATGCGCGCGCTGGGCACGCCAGCTTCGCTGGAGGAGGCCGTCTCCATCGCGAGCCATGGCCAGCGCACGCCGCCGCAGCCGGGACAGCCGCCTGCGATGGTGCCCGAGGCGGTCGCGGGGCAGACGGCGATGGAGCATGCCGGCTATCTGTTCGGCCTGAGTCCGCTGGTCGCGCCCGAAAGTGCGCCGGGCTCGCCGGCGTACAGCCACGGCACGGCGCCGCGGCCCCTGGCTGCCGATGTGGCGGCGCCCTTCGGCAGGCCGATGGCCGAGACGGACATCGACTGGGCCCGAACCTTCAATCAACCCGATCCGCACCATCTGGCCGCGCCACCCGGCACCCAGCTGCAACTGCCGGGCATGGTGCATCCGGCGGCGCGGCCCGCCGTGCAGCAGCCGGAGCAGGTGTCCCTGCCGGGCTTCGACCGGCCGCCGCCGAACCCCAACCAGTTGCCGCTGAATCTGGAGGCGCCCGCGCGCACATCGCCCGACGTGCCGCTGCGTGTGGGCGAAGCCAGCACGCGAAGCCGCGAGCCGCTGACTGGCGCGCAGTTCCAGGAGAAGGTCGAGATGGCGGTCGGCATTGGCATGCCGCGCGAGAACATCCACCAGGGGCAGGGCGACACCTCCTTCCACCCCGGTTACGACGCGCTGGTGATCGGACCCGATGTGAACCCGCTGCCGGTGGCAGAGCGGCCGGCGGGTCTCGCCAATCCCGCCAATGCCGCGTTGGAGGCACGCGCCGTGATCGGCCACGAAGTCATCGGCCACCGCGAGGCTGCGCTTGGCGGCCAGACGCGCGACGAGGTGTGGCACGAGGAGCTGCAGGCCAGTGCGCGCGCGGCTTTGCACACGCCAGGGCTGTCGCGCGAGCAGTCATGGCTGCTGTTGCAGGACGCCGCCGCGCGCCGCCGCTTCCAGCAGCGCGAAGGGGAGATCTTCATCGATGTCGAGCGCTATGGACCCGGTGCGCCGCAGCAGCCAGCGGCGCCGCGTGGAGGAGGGCGTGCCGACACGGGCGGCGAGCCTTCGGTGATCGTGGACTGGAACGCGCTCGGCATGGCACCGCCTGCGGCCAGCGCGGGGCAGGCCCGCGTCGCGCCCGCCGAGACAACGACACAAGCGCCCGCGGCCGCGCGCGCGTCGCCCGCGATCACCGGCGACTGGGCCACGGCCGCCCGCGAGGCGCGCACCGCGACGGCCGGCGCACCGGTGGGCGGTCCGCAGCCCGGACCCGGCGAGCCGACCCTCGGCACGCGCGCGCATCAGGTCGGCGCGCTGTTCCTGCCGCAGCTCTTCGGCGGCGGCGGCGAGGCGCCGACCTATGCGCAGCAGCAGGCTGCGCACCGCGAGATGTTCACCGCGGACAACCAGCCCGCCGAAGGCGTGGAGCGCATCAACCCGCACTACACGCCGCCGCCCGCCACGCCGGCGGAGATCGTCGCGATCCAGAACCAGATCCTCAACATGCTGGCCGTACGCGCCCGCGCCGAGCGCGAGGCCGAGCACCAGGGGGACCGCGTGCAGTCATTGCAGGCGAATCGCGCGCCCATCGCGGGCACCATGGCCGATACGCGGCGCGGGCTGACCGCGGTGGCGGCGCACCAGGCTGCGGTCGCACGGCGCGATGCCGCCAACCAGGACCAGCAGCGCCGCCAGCAGGAAGCGGCGGGCCTGGTCGCCGGCTATCCGAGCCGTGCTACCGGCCTCGCGGCGCTCAGCGTGCCGCTCGCTGCGTGGGAAGGCTTCACCAGCATCGCATCGGAATTGCCCGGCGATGCCGGCGACAAGATGGCTCAGATGAACAAGGAAGCGCAGGAAATGCAGGCCGCCTTCGACAAGATGGGCGCGCGCATGCTCGGCGTGGACACCGAGCAGCCTGCACGACAGGGCGAGTTGCTGAGCGACGGCCGGCGGCTGGACGCGACCGGCGAACAGGCGCAGAGCTCCGACCAGCGCCTGCACACCGCCGACGAAGGCGCCACCGGCCTGCGCGATGCGAACGAGGCCACGCTGGCCGAGGCGCGCCGCCGCCGCGATGCCGCGACCGCGCGCGGCGCATCGCTGCAGGACGCGGCGGACGAGCGGCAGCAGCATGTGGCGTCGCTCGCCGCACAATTGAGCGCATGGGCCGTGCAGCATCGCAACGAGCGGGCCGTCGCGATCGAGGCCACCGCGCGGCGGCTCGAAGGCGAAGGCAAGATCGTCACGCAGCGCCCACCGGAACAGGAGCAGGGGCAAGCATGAGTTCCACCGTCGAGATCTCACTGCGCAACGTCGGTGCGGCCCGTGCGGGCGGCGATGCACCGGCGCTGGCCGAGGCACTGCTGCGCCATGCCGATGCGCTCGTGCGCGAAGGGCGCATGGCCGATGCGGTGGCGGCGATCGACGAGGCGGCCGCGATTCATCGCGCGCGCGCTGCCGTGCGCGACGAGGCGCGTTGCCTGCGGCTGGGCGCGACGGCGCGGCGTCTGCTCGGTCGGCTGGACGATGCGGCGGCCGCGGCGCGGGCCGCGCTGGCGCTCGCCGCGCAGCATCCCGGGGAGCAGGCCGCCGCGCAGTCGGAGCTTGGCGAGATCGAACTCGCGCGGGGTGACGCAGCCGGCGCGACGCGCGCCTTCGATGCCGCCATCGCCATCGAACCCGATACCTCGCCCGCGCTCTGGCGGGGCCGCGCGAAGGCGCATGCGCTGGCGGCGCGCTTCGAGGCTGCGGCTGCCGACCTGTCCACTGCCGCGCGGCTCGAC
>NZ_JBFUCJ010000222.1:0-4291 GCF_056405295.1 Variovorax sp. P1_H2
ATGCGCACCACCAGCCAGTCCGACAGCACCCGCGTGCCGCCGGTGACGGCCGAGAAGTCGCCGCCCGATTCGCGCACCACCGGCGCCGATTCGCCGGTGATCGCGCTCTCGTCGACCGAGGCCACGCCTTCGATCACCTCGCCGTCGAGCGGGATCACGTCGTGCGCCTCGACCAGCACCACGTCCCCGCGGCGCAGGTTCGGTGCCTGCTCCGGCAGAAAGGTCGCGCCATGGAAGGGCTGGGTCAGCTTCTTGGCCCAGGTGTCCTTGCGCAGCCCGCGCAGGGAAGCAGCCTGCGCCTTGCTGCGGCCTTCGGCCAGGGCTTCTGCGAAGTTGGCGAACAGCACGGTGAACCACAGCCAGATCGAGACCGCGAGCACGAAGGTGGCCGACATGCCGGTGTCGCCAGGGAAGCTCAGCGAATGCACCCACAAGAGCGTGGTGAGAATGCTGCCGATGTAGACGATGAACATCACCGGRTTGCGCCATTGCACGCGCGGGCTCAGTTTGGTGACCGACGCCCACAGCGCGGGCCTGAGCAGTTCGGCGTCAAGGAGCGAGAGGTGCTTTTTCTTCCTGGCGAGGGCCTTGGCTTCMACCACGGCCGCCAACTCGGCAGGCACGCCCAGGGAGATCGGAGAAGGATTCTTYTTCATGGTCTGCAGTCTCATTTCCACAGCATCAGGTGCTCGACGACGGGGCCGAGGGCCAGTGCGGGCACATAGTTGAGCAGGCCGACCAGCAGCACGGTGCCGATCAGCAGCGTCACGAACAACGGGCCGTGCGTGGGCATCGTGCCGGCGGTGACCGGAATGCGCTTCTTGGCGGCCAGTGCGCCCGCGATGGCGAGCACCGGCACGATCACGCCGAAGCGGCCGAACCACATCGCAATGGCGAGCCACGCGTTGTAGAACGGCGTGTTGGCCGACAGGCCGGCRAAGGCGCTGCCGTTGTTGTTGCCGGCCGAGGTGAACGCATAGAGGATTTCCGAGAATCCGTGTGCGCCCGGATTGGCGATGCCGGCCTTGCCCGCGTCCGCGATCACGGCGAYSGCKGTGCCGGCCAGCACCAGGATCGGCGTCACCAGGATCGCGATCGATGTCAGCTTCATCTCGTGCACCTCGATCTTCTTGCCGAGGTACTCGGGCGTCCGGCCGATCATCAGCCCGGCGATGAAGACCGCGAGGACCGCGAAGATCAGCATGCTGTAGAGGCCGGTGCCGACGCCGCCGAAGACCACCTCGCCGAGTTGCATCAGCACCAGCGGCACCATGCCGCCCAGCGGCGTGAACGAGTCGTGCATGGAGATAACCGCGCCGCACGAGGCGGCCGTGGTGATGGCGGCGAAGAGTGCCGAGGCGCTGATGCCGAAACGCACTTCCTTGCCTTCCATGTTGCCGCCCGCCTGCAATGCGCTGGACGCCTGGTCCACGCCCAGCGCACCGATCAACGGATTGCCGGCCTGCTCTGCGGGAATGACCACGATCACCGCCGCGACGAAGAGCACCGTCATCGCCGCAAGCACCGCCCAGCCCTGGCGCAGGTCGCCGACCACGCGGCCGAAGGCGAAGCACAGCGCGGCCGGGATCAGGAAGATGGCCAGCATCTGAACGAAATTCGACAGCGCCGTCGGGTTCTCGTAGGGGTGCGCGGCATTGGCGTTGAAGAAACCGCCGCCATTGGTTCCCAGCATCTTGATCGCCACCTGGGAAGCGACCGGGCCCATGGCCAGCGTCTGCGTAGTGGTGCTCGCGTCTTCGGTCACCGGATTGCCCTGGGCGTCCTTGACCGGTTGGCCTGAGGCGTCGAGCTTGGGGTTCTGGTAGGCCGTGGCCTCGATGGTGGTCACGGTCTTGTAGGCGTCGAAGTTCTGGATCATGCCCTGGCCCACCAAGAACATCGCAATCACGAACGAGATCGGCAGCAGCAGCCACATCGTCACCCGCGTCAGGTCGACCCAGAAGTTGCCCACCAGGCCCTTGCCGTCCGTGCTGCGCGCCGCGAAGCCGCGGGCCAGTGCAAACGCGACCACGATGCCGGTCGCGGCCGAGAAGAAGTTCTGCACCGTGAGCCCGAGCATCTGCGTCAGATAGCTCATCGTCGACTCGCCGCCATAGCCCTGCCAGTTGGTATTGGTGGCGAAGCTCACCGCAGTGTTGAAGGACGAGTCGGGCGAAACGGCCGCCATGCCCGCGGGATTCAGCGGCAGCACGGCCTGCAGCCGTTGAAGTCCGTAGACCGCGAGCACGCCGATCGCATTGAAGGCCAGCAGCGCCAGCGCATAGCTGCGCCAGTGCATCGAGCTATCCGGCGACGTTCCGGCGAGCTTGTAGAGCGGTGCTTCGACAAGCTGCATCCAGCGCGGCAGGCGGCCTTCGCACAGGGCCGCGAGGTAGCGGCCGACCGGCCAGGCGAGCACGCCCAGGACGACGAGGTAGAGGGCCAGCAGGCCCCAGGCGGAGGCGTTCATGTCAGAACTCCTCCGCGCAGATGAGCGCGAACACGAGGTATGCGAACAGGATTACAGTGAGAAGGCCGCCGAATCCGTAAAGGACTTCGAGGCTGATCACGAGCGCTCTCCCTTGGGCGCGTCGAGCTTGAAGAGCCCGACCACCATCCCCGCCATGACGACCCACATCGCCGCAACGGCGACTATCCATACGATGTCCATTCTTCACTCCTGCAAAAGACAATGCGGAAAGTGTCCGCGCGGCTGCGTAAAGACRGGGGATAGAGTGCGGTGAGCGGCGTAAAAAAGGCGTAAAAAAGAGGCGTAAAGAGACTGGCTGCCTGCCGCAAAAGCGCGAACTCGAACCGATCCCATTTTGGAAGTGGGTCATCAACTTCCCTTGCGCCGCATAAAGTCTCGCCACCACACGGCCGGACGAACCCGGAAAAGAGTGGACTCAACACCCCGCCAGAACAGCGTGTCAGAGCCAGCCCGCTCGACGAAAGCGGTAGTACAAGTAGCCGCAAATGCTGACGATGAGCAACAAGGCGGCGGGATAGCCATAGGCCCACTTCAGCTCGGGCATCTGCTCGAAGTTCATGCCCCAGATGCCGGCAAGCGCCGTGCACACGGCGAAGATGCTGGCCCAGGCGGCAAAGCGCTTGACCACCTCGCCATCTTCGATGGTCACCATCGACAAGTTGACGTGAATGGCGGTGCCGATCGAATCGAAGATGGACTCGATGGTGTTGTTGATCCGGTTGAGGTGGTCGACGACGTCCCGGAAGTATTCCTGCGAGCCGATGCACAGCTGCGGCACACGGCCGCCGTGCAGCTTGCCGGTTCCTTCGAGCAGCGGCGCGACGGCGTGCTTGACCACCGTCAGCCTCTGCTTCAGTTCGTAGAGACGCTCGATGCTCTCGCGCGCAGCGCCCTTGGTGAATATCCGCTGCTCGATGGCTTCGAGTTCCACCTCGAGCGCATCGATCACGGGAAAGTAGCGATCGACCACCGAGTCCATGAGGGCATAGAGGACGAAGCCGGGACCCTGGCGCAGCAGTTGGGGCTCGCGTTCACACCGCTCGCGGACGTCCACGAATCCATGCTCGCTGCGATTTCGCACCGACACCACGTAGTTTCGACCGACGAAGATATCGACTTCTCCGACGTGCAATGCCTTCTTTTCCGCCGGGTCGGACTCGAGCAGGTGAAGCACCACGAACAGAGAGTCGCCGTATTCCCCGACTTTCGGCCGCTGGTGGCCGTACCGCGCGTCTTCGACGGCCAGCGCGTGGAGACCGAACTCGACCTGGAGCTCACTCAGTTCTTCCGGCGTCGCATCGCGCAGCGCAACCCAGACGAAGCACCCGGGAAGCGACGCGTATTCGTTGATCTCGGCGACCGGGATATCGGCGAGCTTGATGCCCTCCTCGTAGACGACGCAGTTGATGAGCATGCGAACGCAGACATTGAAGAATTTCGGGCATCTTGCCACTGACGCCAGCCATGGTGCGCTCGATCGAGCTGAGAGTAAACCAAATCTTTATGCGCGGCCGTGAGCTTTTTACGCGCCTTTTACGCGCGCAGCCGTACGCTGTCGCCTCTCCCAATTGCTCATCAAACATGAAACACGTTCTTGCGAAATCTCTCTCCTTGGCCTCTCTGGCGGCCCTGCCGATGCTCGCCAGCGCGCAGGCGGCCGCCGCCGACGCGGCTGCACCGGCGCCGAATCTCACGGCCAACGTCTCGCTGACCACGAACTACAAGTTCCGCGGGCAGGACCAGGACGTGATCGGGAAGAACGGCTTCGCCAAGGACGACTACGTCAAGCCGGCGATCCAG
>NZ_JBFUCJ010000223.1:0-4286 GCF_056405295.1 Variovorax sp. P1_H2
TCATGGATGCGGCGAGCTATAGAATAATCCACCAATGGCGAGAATGGTTTCTACTTGCTGTCGGTTTTACAGTTGATAGGCTATCGGGAAAGTTTCCTGAAATTGCAGCCTCCTTTGAAAAATCGGCACTAGATCTATTTTACGCGACCGAAGGAAAGTATCCATAACTCAATGCACAGAGGCTGCTGAGAATTTTTTGGTCAATCCGCCGCTTGGGATGCTCGCAAAAACCGCCAATAGCGGCGATGTATTGTTGTATGACACACTCTCAATACTTTCGCCGTGAGAACTTCGGGTGGTGCTCCTCGAATAGTGTTCAGGCCCGATCCTTCGCAACACGGATTTAAAACCAATTTAGACTTTTGAAATTCAAAATGATCGCAGATCTTCACCTCTGCCGTGTTTGTGGATTTAATTGCGCGCCGTTTTTCCCATGGGGCGAGGATGGCAAGACGCCGTCCTATGAAATTTGTCCACGATGCGGCGTCCAATTTGGATATGAGGATTCGAGTGAAGTCGGTTTGCAACGCTATCAAGAAAGGTATCGCTCGTCACAGTTCAAGAATAATTCACCGGGGCTTCAATGATCGTCGAATCGACCCCTTGGTCTATAACTATCGATGCCGGGCAGTATCGATTTATCGCTAGAGGCGAGTGGACACTTGAGCCGAAATTTTATGTCTATAGCTTCGAGCAAGATGGTGTTCAAGCGATGTCTCCGGCAAGAATTGCAGCCTATGCGAGTCAACTTCTTCAAGTGGCCGCTGAGAAGGGGTGGGTCATCGATTTCGGAGATTTATCGCCCACACGTTGAGATCAATTTTTCAGCACTTAAAGAGTCAAGGCTAGTCTACGAATCCGAAACCGGGAAAATGGTGAGAAGATGAACGCAATCGTGACCAGTGACGAGTTATATGCATTTGCTTCAAATTGCTTCGAATATCTTCATGAATTTGGATTTAGCAAGCACGCCAAGGCCGACAGGACGTTGTTCCGGTCTAAACTTTTTACGCTGATTCTGGCTAGAGACCGATACGGCGAGCCGCCTGCTCAAGTCCTCCTGAGCGCGGATGAGAAAACCGAATTAACCTCGCCTTATACCGCTCTCAAATACTTCTTGGACGACTACCTACATGATTGGATGGAGATTGATAAGGAGTGCTTGCTCGACAATGAATACAAGAGGTCAATATTGGTTGGCGCGTTGCTGCTGAAGAAAAACTCTTGGCTATTATTGAGTGACGAATGGACAAGAAACGAAAAATTCTTGGAGGCCGTGCAAAACACAAAGGATTGGTTCACCCAAAAACTTGGTGCGGGCGATATGCCGACATACGAAGAATCAATTCACCATCTTCATTCTCAAAATGAAGGTCACCCCTTCGATGCCGGAATCCACCGACGGCGCAATGAATCTCGCGTGGTGGGGAATAGAAGTGGATTCCCTTCAGTCTTTAGAGTGGGTCCATTCCGGACGGTGAAGCCATGAATACCTGTCATTGGGAAGTCATTAACGGCTTCAGCTCATCTTCTGAATATCAAAGATTCAGCGAACGGATCGCCGACCAAATCAACTCGGGCTTGACTGAGGAGGTTTGTGGCGTCCCGCCTAGTTCAGTTGTACCGTTCGGCTTTAAGGAAAAATGGTTCAGATGCAAGCAATCCAATGAGGTGTGGCGACTGATTGCGCCAGAGCCTCCGTTTCCGGGTGCATGGGAACCAGTCTTGGATTGATCCCTGAGCCCCTATGAAAAAAAGGCATCAGATGGGCCGAAACGTCGCCCGATTGACAATAGTCGCCATGCTGTTCTTGCTCGGAGGCTGTGCGTACCGCGACATCAACCCCCAAGCCGCCGCAGACGAGAGCGCTTTGGATGACCGCCTTCGGGAGGTCGCGCCGGACGCGGCAAAGCTCGTGCTGCGCAGTTCCGGCGCAGGTCACGCCGTTGTCTATTCGGTCAGCACGGCCAGCGAGGCGTGCCAAGGCTTCGAGACGGTAGGGAACGTGGCCTACAGCGGGCGTGGCGTGGTCTTCCCGTGGATCGCTCGCATGAACGAGAGAACGCGCAGCGCGTTGTTCAAGACACAGCCCTACATCGAGCATGAGGTGGACGCTCGCCAAGCCGTTCAGGTGAAGGCGATCGGCAACTGGCAGCAAGCGAACACGCCGCGCACCCTCCCGATCAGCACCGGCAGTTGTGGTCCGCTTGTCACGAGATTTCGCCCGACCGCCGGCCGCGTCTACATCGTCGACTTTGTCTGGCGAGGCGACCTCAGTTGCACGCAGGTGGTCACGGATGCGACCGAGGCGACCGCGCCGATACCAGTGCAACTCGACCTTGTTCAGAGTTGTCCTGCTCCTTGAACTCCGCAGCTCCGCGAAATCGCGATTGCTCCGTCATCGTCGCCAACGGCGACGTGCGCCTCGCCACCGGCAACGACCTCAACGCGCAGGCCGCGCAACTGCGTTCCGACAAGGACATGAGTTTGGTCGCCGGCCGCGACACCTCCATCGGGTCCACGACTTCCACCCAGGCCGTTGGCACCACCGTCTCCGCAGGCAGCCTGCAAACGGTGAGCGGTCGCGACACGACGCTCCAGGGAGCGACCGTCGTCGCGGACAACGACATCACCATGCTGGCCGGGCGCAAYCTCACCATCGAGAGCGCMCAGAACACGACCACCCGCAGCAACTTCGACGCCAACAGCAAGAGCGGCATGATCGGCACTCGCACGAATCCGTCGCTCGGCAACGTCAAGAGTGCCGAGGCGGTCAGTGGCAGCGGCGTATCGCAGGCAAGCAGCCAGGTCGCAAGCCTTCAAGGCAATGTGACCTTGGTCGCCGGCGAAACGTACCGCCAGACCGCCAGCAGCGTGATGGCCGCTGGCCAGGCAGGTCCGCTCGTTGGAGGCGATGTGAACATTCTTGCGAAGAATGTCGTCATCAACGAAACGTTCAACACCGAGCAGTCGTTCGCAGTCAGCCGCAACTCCAGCACGGTGGTCGGCGGAAGCGCGAGCGTCGGCGGCATCTCCACCGATAGCCTGCGCAACACCCGCAACACGGCCAAGGCGATGGGCGACACCGGCGACAGCCGCATGCAAACTCTAGGCGCCATCAATCTGGCGGTGGCCGGCAGTCAGGCGGTCGATACCGCGCAGGCATTGGCCAGCGGTGGAGGGGTGAACTACAAGGTCAGCGTCAACGTCAGCCGCAACAAGAGCGAGAGCAGCAGCACCACGAACGCGAGCGAGGCCGTGGGATCGAGCATCGTCGGCGCCAACAACGTTACTGTCGTGGCGACCGGCGGCGGAGCAGAATCCAATATCCACGCCGTGGGCTCCACCATCGCGGCCGGCAACACCGTCAATCTCGGTGCCGACAACGCCATCACGTTGGAAGCCAGCAAGAACACTTACGAGCACCACGGCACCAACAGCAGCAGCGGCGCGAGTATCGGTGTCGGATTCGCGGGAGGTAGCCAGAACGGCTTCACGATTGATTTGGGCGTTAGTCGGGGCCGTGGCAACGAGGATGCCTCGGATGTGAGCTACAACAATACGCACGTCAGCGGCGGCAAGGCGGTCAATATCGCGAGCGGCGGTGACCTGAACATCAAGGGAGGCGTCATTGATGGCGAACGCGTTGCAGCTGTCGTCGGCGGCAACCTGAACATCGAGAGCTTGCAGGACACGAGCCGCCAGGTGTCGAAACAGAGCAGCTCGGGCGCGAACGTCAGCTTGTGCATTCCACCGATCTGCTACGGCGTCAGCACCGTCGGTGGAAGCGCCGCGAGCGCCAAGGCGAATGGCGACTTTGCGAGCGTSAACGAGCAGTCGGGCATCAAGGCAGGCGACGGCGGATTCAACGTCAACGTCAAGGGCAACACGGACCTCAAGGGCGGCGTCATCGAGAGCACCCAGGCAGCGATCGACGCGGGCAACAACAGCTTCAAGTCCGGCAGCCTGTCGATCAGCGACATCGTGAACCGCAGCACGTCGGAAGGCAGCAGCTATGCCGTCAGCGGCAATGTTGGGTTTGCGGCGGGCGATCAAAGCGGAGCCAACAGCCCTGCGGACAAGCGAGCGGCCGACGGCGCCCAAGCCAGCGGTCGACCAGGCGGAAGCGCGGGAGTCGGTAGCTCAGACAGCAGCCAAGGCAGCGTCACGAAGTCGGGCATCAGCGGCATCGCGGGCGACGAGAGCGTCAGAACGGGCAACAACAGCAGCGCCGGGACTTTGGTGAAAGACTGGAACACCAACAGCATCATCAAGGACGTGCAGGC
>NZ_JBFUCJ010000224.1:0-4274 GCF_056405295.1 Variovorax sp. P1_H2
TGATCGGCGACTCGGTGGAGAAGGTCGAGGAAGGCAGCAAGCAGGTGGCGGAGGCCGGCAAGACGATGGAAGAGATCGTCGACAGCGTGAAGCGGGTGACCGACATCATGGGCGAGATCACGGCGGCCAGCCAGGAGCAGACCTCGGGGATCGAGCAGATCAACCAGGCGATCACGCAGATGGACCAGGTGACGCAGCAGAACGCGGCGCTGGTCGAAGAAGCCTCGGCGGCTGCGCAGTCGCTTCAGGAACAGGCCGGCAACCTGTCGCAGGTCGTGAGTGCCTTCAAGCTCGAAGCGGCACGGGCCGCCTGATCGGGTCGCCAGGGGCGGTTAGACCGCCTCGTCGTCGCCGGCATCGGGATGGGCCTCGCTGAACCGCCTTTCCGCGGCAGTCAGGTGGGTGGTGAGCACATGCGAGATCAGGTTGATGCCGATGCCGGCGAACAAGGCCGGCAACAGGTAGAGCGCCACCCGCACCTCCGACACGAAGAGCACGTCGTCGGCCAGGGACGGGGTGATCGCCGCCAGCGTGGCCAGCCGCTGCAGGAAGTAGACATTCACGGCCGCGATCGCGACCAGCGTGACGCCGAGCACCAGCACGGTCCAGCGCGAGATCGCCTGCTTGGCGATCATCACCGCGTAGATCCCGAAGGGCAGCACCACCGAGAACGCCACCATGAGCCAGAAAGTCACTTCCGTGAAGACCGAATTGCTGAACTGCATGGGATGGACCTCGGGACGAGCGGAAACTAGCACGAAACACCCCCGAAGCGCCTGCGGCGCCTCGAGTCGCTGCCAGAGGCAGCGGCTCTTCGGGTCCGTCCAAGCCTGCGCAGGCAGGCTTGGAGCCGCGGACCTCAGCCCCTCGAGGGGGCGATACCAGCGGCCCGGCAAAGCCGGTTCCGCGGTATCCCTGGCATTTTGCTGCGCCGGTTTCATGCGTCGCGGGTCACGCGATCACGTGGTGGAACACTGAGAACTGACGACCGACACGGACGTCGCGTCCGGCGCGATTTTCGCCGTTGTCGAAAGCGGGCGCCGACTTCGGCCGCGAGCTTGCCATCGGTGGGCAGCAGCGCATCGAGCAGCCGCATGCCGCCACCCGGCAAGCGCACTGCAGCGGACTGTCGCTATAGTTTTGACAATCCCGACACGGAGCCATCCCATGCGCATCTGGAAGAAAGAGATCTCGATCGAAGCCCTGACCCTGAGCCACGCGAACACCGTGGTGTCGTTGCTGGGCGTCGAATTCCTGGAGGTCGGCGACGACACCATCCGGGCCCGCGTGCCGGTCGACCGCCGCACCGTGCAGCCCTACGGCATCCTGCACGGCGGGGTCTCGGTGGTGCTGGCGGAAACCCTGGGCTCGTGCGGCGCCTTCTACTCCGCGCCGGAAGGCCAGCGCGCGGTCGGGCTGGACATCAATGCCAACCACATCCGGTCCGTGACCTCGGGCTGGGTCACCGGCACGGCGCGCCCGGTGCATCGCGGCCGCACGACGCAGGTCTGGCAGATCGACATGACCAACGACGCCGGCGACCTGAGCTGCGTCTCGCGCATCACCATGGCGGTGCTGGCCCCGCAGGCGGGCTGAGCACCACCGGCGCGCGCGCCGGCCTAAGAACAACCACCGAGGAGAAGAAGAGCATGACCGATTCCTACCTGCCCCGCTGGCGCCAGGTGAGCGCCACGGCGGGCACCGTCGTCGCACCCGACGAACGCCTGCCGTGGCCGCAAACGGCCGCAATGGGCGTGCAACACGTGATCGCGATGTTCGGCGCCACGGTGCTGGCACCTATCCTGATGGGCTTCAACCCCAACATCGCGATCCTGATGAGCGGCATCGGCACCCTGCTGTTCTTCCTCATCACCGGCGGGCGCGTGCCGAGCTACCTGGGCTCGAGCTTCGCCTTCATCGGCGTGGTGATCGCGGCCAGCGGCTATGCGGGCAGCGGGCCGAACGCCAACCTGGGGGTCGCGCTCGGCGGCATCATCGTCTGCGGCGCGGTCTACACGCTGATCGGCGTGCTGGTGGCCTTGACCAACGAGCGCCACACCAAGGCGGCGCCGGTCAAGGGGCTCGAAGGCCTCGAGGTGGAAGAGGTCGAGCAGGACGTCGCGGTGCACTGGATCGAGCGCCTGATGCCGCCGGTGGTCACCGGCGCGGTGGTCGCGGTGATCGGGCTCAACCTGGCGAGCGTGCCGATCAAGAACATGGCGCCGACCGGCTTCGACACCTGGATCCAGGCCCTGACCTTCCTCTGCGTCGGGCTGATCGCGGTCTATGCGCGCGGCATGGTGCAGCGGCTGCTGATCCTGATGGGCCTGATCGCCGCCAGCCTGATCTACGCCGTGCTGACCAACGGCATGGGCCTGGGCAAGCCGATCGACCTGGCAGCGCTGGCGGCAGCGCCCTGGTTCGGGCTGCCGACCTTCTCGAAGCCGGTGTTCGAGGTCAACGCCATCCTGCTGATCGCGCCGGTGGCGATCATCCTGGTGGCCGAGAACCTCGGCCACCTGAAGGCCGTCGGCGCGATGACCGGCCGCGACCTCAATCCCCTGCTGGGCCGCGCCTTCATCGGCGACGGCGTCGCCACCATGGTGAGCGGTGCGGCCGGCGGCACCGGCGTCACGACCTACGCCGAGAACATCGGCGTCATGGCGGCGACCAAGATCTACTCGACCGCGATGTTCGTGGTCGCCGCGCTGATCGCGCTGGTGCTGGGCTTCAGCCCCAAGTTCGGGGCCCTGGTGCAGGCGATTCCGCTGCCGGTGATGGGCGGCGTGAGCATCGTGGTGTTCGGCCTGATCGCGGTCGCGGGCGCCAAGATCTGGGTCGACAACAAGGTCGACTTCTCGCAGAACAAGAACCTGATCGTGGCCGCGATCACGCTGATCCTCGGCACCGGCGACTTCACGCTCAAGTTCGGCCAGTTCGCGCTCGGCGGCATCGGCACCGCGACCTTCGGCGCGATCCTGCTGTACGCGTTGCTGTCGCGTTCGCGCGCGTAGCCGGGGCGATGCGAATCCTCGGCTGCAGCGTCCGAGGTGAGCCGTGAACCCGGCCATTCGGAGCGCCGGCACGCGATGATTCTTTGACCCAGCGCAAGGCTGTCGGACGCAACTGCTTGAAGCTAGGCATTGGCAACGCAGGAACCATTGGGAAAGGCTCGTTGCCATCTCCGAGACGAGTGCCCGGTGAAAGGAGCGCGCTATGTTCAAGCATTTGTTGATACCTACCGATGGTTCGGCCGCGTCCGAACAGGCCATTCGCAAGGCACTGGAGATCGCTGGCGAAGGCAACGCCCGGGTCACCGGACTGCATGTGATCCAGCCATTCCACCTGGCTTCGTACCACGTCGACATGATCGAGGACACCCGCGCAAGCTACGAGGCCAATGTGCACTCGCGGGCGCGGGAGTACCTCGTGCCGATCGAGCAAGGTGCGAAGGCACTGGGTCTTGGCGTCGACACGCGCACGGTCGTCGCCGATCACCCTTACGAGGCGATCATCAATGCGGCGCGGGATGCGGGCTGCGACCTGATCGTGATGGCATCGCATGGCCGGCGCGGCTTGCAGGCCGTCCTCTTGGGCAGCGAGACGCAGAAGGTCCTGACGCACAGCACCGTGCCGGTGCTGGTGTTGCGCTGAAGGACGATGAAGCCCCGCGCGAGCGGGGCCTTGCCGAGCGGATCCGACAGGATCCGCGGCAGTTGTTCAGCCCGCTAACAAACTGTTACAGCGGTGCGAGGAGTCTCTCCGGGGGCCGCAGCCGTGAGGGAAGTCACGGTGCGGGCTGGCGGCGGGTCCTGCGAAGTGCAACCTGGTGCAAGAAATGTTGTCCGGCGGGCGTATTGCGCCGCCCTTTTGCGACGCGAAGCCCAGTGCCCGTTAGACTCCAACGCTTTTCGCACCAAGCTTTTCCATGGCAGATGCATCCGCCGCGCGCACCAGGGCGGTATTCGAATTCAAGAGCGCCACACTGCCGCTGATCGCGGTCATCCTCAAGACGGCCGATCTCGAGGTACTGGCGGAAGCGCTCGACGCCCAACTGGCGGACTCGCCCGACTTCTTCGAGCAGGAGCCGGTGGTCATCGACCTCTCGCTGTTGCAGGAAGACAACGCGGAGGCGGGCCGCACGCTCGACTTCGCCGCCCTGCGCGGTCTGCTGGCGCGCCACCAGACCCAGCCGGTGGCGGTGCGTGGCGGCAGCGACGCCCAGAACGCCGCCGCCCGCGCCGCCGGCCTGTCGATCACCGCGATGCCGGTGG
>NZ_JBFUCJ010000225.1:0-4269 GCF_056405295.1 Variovorax sp. P1_H2
GTCGCCGGCCGCGCCGCTGGAGCCGGGTCTGGCGCTTCGCCTCAGGGATGTCGGCGCGGCCCATCCCGGCAGTCGTGCGCCCGCGCTGCATGGCGTCTCGCTGGACCTGGCCGCCGGCGAAAAGGTGGCGCTGGTCGGGCCCAGCGGCGCCGGCAAGTCGACCTTGCTCGCCGTGCTCGCGGGTGAACTCGCGGCCAGCGCCGGCGCGCTGCGCAGCGCGCCGCACTGCCTGCTGACGCAGCGCACCGAGCTGTTCCAGGACAGCCTGCGCGACAACCTCCTGCTGGCCGATCCGGCGGCCGACGACGCCCGGCTCTGGGCCGTCCTGCAGGCCGCCGGCCTCGCGCAGGAGGTGCGCGCCATGGCCGCGGGACTCGACACCGCGCTGGGCGAAGGCGGCCTGGGCCTGTCGGGCGGGCAGTCGCGCCGGCTGGCCCTGGCGCGGCTGCTGCTGCGCGACGTGCCCATCTGGCTACTGGACGAACCCACCGAAGCCCTGGACACTGCAACCGCCCACGATGTATTGCAGCGCCTCGATGGCCAGGCGGCGGGCCGCACGCTGCTGGTCGCGACCCACCTGCGGCGCGAGGCGGCGCTGGCCGACCGGCTGCTGGCGATGCGTGACGGCCGAATCACGGCCGACCTGCGGCGTGGCACGGCAGCCTTCGATGCGGCGCTGAGGGCGTTGCGCCCGGACTGAGAAACGACCGACAAGAACGCGAAAGGAACCCCATGGACCTCGACATCGTTGCCCTCTCCCGATTGCAGTTCGCCCTGACAGCGCTGTATCACTTCCTGTTCGTCCCGCTGACCATCGGGCTGGCCGTGGTCATCGCGATCATGGAAACGGTCTACGTGATGACCGGCCGGACCATCTGGCGCGACATGACGAAGTTCTGGGGYGTGCTGTTCGGCATCAACTTCGCGATGGGCGTGGCCACCGGCATCGTGATGGAGTTCCAGTTCGGCATGAACTGGAGCTACTACAGCCACTATGTGGGTGACGTCTTCGGCGCACCATTGGCGATCGAGGGGCTGATGGCCTTCTTCCTCGAAGCCAGCTTCGTCGGCCTGTTCTTCTTCGGCTGGGACAGGCTGTCCAAGGTGGCGCACCTGATCGTCACCTGGCTGGTGGCGATCGGTTCCAACTTCTCAGCGCTGTGGATCCTGATCGCCAACRGCTGGATGCAGAACCCGGTGGGCGCAGCCTTCAATCCGCAGACCATGCGCATGGAGGTGACCGACTTCGGCGCCGTGCTGACCAACCCGGTGGCGCAGGCGAAGTTCGTGCACACGGTGTCGGCCGGCTACACCGTGGCGGCCATCTTCGTGCTCGGCGTCTCGGCCTGGTACGTGCTGAAGGGCCGCCACCTCGAGCTCGCCAAGCGCTCGATGACCGTGGCCGCCTCCTTCGGCCTCGCGGCCGCGCTGTCGGTGGTGGTGCTGGGCGACGAGAGCGGCTACCTGTCGACCGAACACCAGAAGATGAAGGTCGCCTCGATCGAAGCCATGTGGAAGACCGAGCCGGCGCCGGCCGCCTTCACCGCCTTCGGCTTTCCCGACCAGCGCACCCGCGAGACCCACTTCGCGGTCCACATCCCGATGCTGCTGGGCCTGATCGGCACGCGCTCGCTGACCACCGAGGTGCCCGGCATCGAGGACCTGGTCGCCCGTGCCGAGGACCACATCCGCGACGGCATCAAGGCCTACGACGCGCTGCAGACGATCCGCCAGGCCAAGAGCGATGCCGAGATCCCGCCGCAGGCGCGCGCCGACTTCGAGGCCCACGGCAACTTCATGGGCTACGCGCTGCTGCTCAAGCGCTACGTCGACGATCCGCGCCAGGCAACGCCCGAGCAGATCAGCAAGGCCTCGTGGGACCTGGTGCCGCCGGTGTTCTCGCTCTACTGGTCGTTCCGCATCATGGTCGGACTCGGCATGTTCTTCATCGTGCTGACCGCCACCTTCTTCGTTCTGTCGGCGCGGCGCCGGCTCGATGCGCATCCCTGGCTGCTCAAGGTGGCCGTGTTCTCGATCCCGCTGCCGTGGGTCGCCGCCGAGATGGGCTGGATCGTGGCCGAGGTCGGCCGCCAGCCCTGGGTGATCGAAGGCGTGCTGCCGACCGCGGTGGCGGTGTCGAACCTCGGCGCGGCGACCGTGCTCGGCACCATCATCGGTTTCGTGGCGATCTACACGGTGCTGTTCGTGATCGAGATGAAGCTGATGCTGAAGGCGATCCGCAAGGGGCCGGCCGAGCATCCGGTGCCGCCGCCCAGCGTCTATCGCGCCGAGGCCGATCCTGAAATCGCGGGCCTGCCGCGCACCTCCCTGGGAGCCTGACCATGATTCTCCACACACTGCTTTCCTACGAAGTCCTGCGAGTCATCTGGTGGCTGCTGCTCGGCGTGCTGCTGATCGGCTTCGCCGTCACCGACGGCTTCGACCTGGGGTCCGGCATGCTGCTGCCCTTTGCCGGCCGCACCGACCTCGAGCGCCGCGTGATCATCAACAGCGTCGGACCGGTCTGGGAAGGCAATCAGGTCTGGCTGATCCTCGGCGGTGGCGCGATCTTCGCGGCCTGGCCGCAGCTCTATGCGGTGTCGTTCTCGGGCTTCTACCTGGCGATGTTCGCGATCCTGGTGGCCTTGATCGTGCGGCCGGTGGCTTTCAAGTTCCGCGGCAAGCGCGACGAGCCGAGCTGGCGCGCGCGCTGGGACTGGGCGCTGTTCATCGGCGGCTTCGTGCCCTCGCTGATCTTCGGCGTCGCGATGGGCAACGTGCTGCGCGGCGTGCCGTTCCGCTTCGGCACCGACATGCACATCTTCTACGACGGCTCGTTCTTCGGCCTGCTCAATCCGTTCGCGCTGCTCTGCGGGCTGGTGTCGGTGGCGATGCTCGCGATGCACGGTGCCGCCTGGCTGCAGCTGAAGACGCAGGGCCCGGTGGCCCAGCGCGCGCGGGCCTACGGCAGCGTGGCGGCGGTCGCGACGATGGTGCTGTATGCGCTGGCCGGCGTGCTGTTGTGGAAGTTCGTCGACGGCTACCGCGTGACCAGCGCGTTGCCGGCCGACGGACCGTCGAACCCCTTGCTCAAGACGGTCGAGACGCATTCGAGCGCCTGGTTCGCCAACTATGAGGCGCATCCGTGGCTCTACGTCGTGCCGGGGCTGGGACTGGCCGGCGCGCTGCTGGCGCTGCTGGGCCTGCGCATGCGGGCCGAGCTGATGACGCTGCTGGCCAGTGCCCTGTCGATCGCCGGCATCATCCTGAGCGTCGGCGTCTCGATGTTCCCGTTCATCCTGCCGTCGTCGATCGACCCGCGTGCCAGCCTCACGGTGTTCGACTCGTCGTCCAGCCACCTGACGCTGTTCATCATGCTGGTGGTCACGGCCATCTTCATCCCGCTCATCGTGGCCTACACGAGCTGGATCTACAGCGTGCTGCGCGGCAAGGTCGACGCCACCGCGATCAGCGAAGAGCGCGGCCACGCCTATTAACTGCGATTGAGGAATCCGATCATGTGGTACTTCGCCTGGATCCTGGGACTGCCGCTCGCCGCGACCTTCGCGGTGCTGAACGCGATGTGGTACGAGCTGATGGACGACGAGGCCATCCGGCACGACAAGCTCGACAAGCCCTGAGGCCGTCAGGCCTCAGGCTTTCTTGTCCTTGGCGCCGGTCAGCCTGTCCTTGAGCCCCAGCACCTTGGTCACGGTCGCGCCCATGCCCATGAGCTGCATCGCGGTTTCGGGCGCCAGGCGCTGCACGTCGTCGAACCATTTCATGAGCCGGTCGATCAGGTCGTGCATCTCGCGCATGCGCTGCTGGGCATGGCGCTCGGCGTCGGTCTTGGGTTCTTCGAGCAGCGCCATGCGCAGCATCGACAGCGTCGGCTCGACCTCGCGCCGACGGCGCTCCTCGGCCAGCACGCGGAAGATCTCCCAGACATCGGAGGGCGCCTCGAAGTATTCGCGCCGGTCGCCCGCGTGGTGGCGCAGCCGTACCAGCCGCCAGGCCTGCAGCTCCTTCAGGCCCATGCTCACGTTGGAGCGCGAGAACTCGAGCATCTCGGCGATCTCGTCGGCATTGAGCGCGCGCTCCGAGATGAAGATCAGCGCATAGATCTGGCCGACCGTGCGGTTGATGCCCCATTTGCTGCCCATCTCTCCGAAGTGGGCGACGAATTCGTGGCTGAGAGCGGGCAGGGTGTCTTTGGGCATCGGCCGATTTTCAGGCCGAATTGCTGAAGCTTCAAGAATGACTGAAAAC
>NZ_JBFUCJ010000226.1:0-4214 GCF_056405295.1 Variovorax sp. P1_H2
GGCGACGAAGTCGCAGATTCCGTAGTTGACACGGAGGGGCGCGTCCGCAACGGTTGCACCCCTCCCGCTCGAACGGTCGGCCACAACCGGACATTCCCGACGACACCCCAGTTGGCTATGCTCGAAGCGACCGGTAAGGCATCGTCCGTCAGGATGCTCAACCCGGCCGTCAGACCGCCGATAGGAGGGTCCGTGCAAAAGATGGCGAATGCGATTCTTCTGTCGTTCCTGGCCGGTTGCGCAAGCACCCCGCCTCACGCCTATTCGGTCTGCTCGACTCAGCCGGGTACCTATGCGTGCCAAATCGAGCAATACCAAAACGTTGACGATTGACGCCGTCTCGCTTGAGACCGACAGGCAGAATGCGGCCAGGAGCGGAAGTTCATCACAACCTCCCAGCCTTGACACTGACAAGCGGTCACTGGCGTACGAAACGAGAGCGGCGGGAGCCGATCATCTTGCCATTGCGTCGGAAGCGCGTAGCATCACGGCGGCATCTCGCAGTGAAGTTCCTTGCCACCTCCGCGCTAGTCCACTGAATCAGAAGAATTGGCGGTATCGACGATTCGGATCGTCGTACTTCCACTTGATCGGCTTTGGGTCTTTGTTGTGCGCGCGGATGTAGCGCATGAGCTTCTTGTCGAGGTCCTTGACCGAGGTGAAGATGCCTCGACTGATGACGTCTCGCTGGATGCGCGAGAACCAGTTTTCCACTTGGTTGAGCCAGGAAGAATAGGTCGGCGTGTAGTGGATCTGGACATGCTTGTGCTCGGCGAGAAAGGCCTGCACAAGCGGGGTCTTGTGGCTGCTGACGTTGTCGCAGATGACGTGGATCTCTCGTCGTTGCGGCTGGCTGGCGAGCACGTCCTGCAGGAAGGCGACGAACTGCTCGCTGGTGTGGCGCGCAGCGGTCTTGCCGAGGACCTCGCCAGTGGCGGTGTTCAATGCGGCGAACAGGCTCAACGTGCCGTTGCGCTTGTACTCGAAGCCATGACTCTCGGCGCGCCCGGGCGCCAGCGGCAGCATGCGGTCCTTGCGATCAAGCGCCTGGATGGCCGTCTTCTCGTCCACGCAGAACACTGCCGCATGCGCGGGAGGATTCAGATACAGGCCGATCACATCCGCCGCCTTCGTCTCGAAGTCCGGGTCATTGGAGACCAGGTGCCGATCCAGTCGGTGCGGCTGCAGACCGTGCTTGCGCCAGATGCGTTGCACGGCGGAAAACGACACGTCGCCCAGCTCGGCCGCCAGCTTGCGGCTGCTCCAATGCGTGGAGCCATCCGACGGCTTGTGCTTGAGCGTCTTGTTCAACACCCGCGCCTCCAGCTTGGCCACAGGCCGCTCGGGCGCACGGCCCGGATGCAGCGACACCAGCCCGGCCAGACCCTCCAGCTCGAATGCCCGCGTCCAGCGGGTCACGAAACCGTCGTTGCAGGCAAGCTTGGTTCGGATGTCCACGCGCCGCTCGCCATCGGCCCACAGCAGCACGCAGCGCGCCCGCCGCGCCAGCGCAGCACTTCCGTGCCGCTTGCGGATCACCGCCTCAAGTTCGCCGCGCTCTTGCTTGGTCAAATTCATTCTGTGCATGCTTCCAAGGTGGAGCATACACAGCCAATTTCAATGGTTCAGTGGACTAGTTCCTGCGGCGAAGCAGCGGCTCGCTGACGTCCTTGATTCCCACGAGCGCGAGCACTGTCGTCAAGCCAACCTGAGCTTCCTCCCAACCGCTCGCTGGATTCCACCATTCCCCGGTGGTGTGCCAACCGCCCGACTCGCCGCCATTGGACACAATCAAGGCAGGAATCCCGAGCGACATCGGCACATTGGCGTCGCTGCTGTTCGGCACCAGTTGTGGTACGGGCCGGCCGAAAGCGGTCGTTGCTCGCACTGCCGTCTGCACGATGGTCGAATTCGTTTGCGTGCTGCCGCCCGGGCGATCGCCAATCAGGCGTGTGGTGAAGCTCATCGCATTGCTGTCCCAACGCTGGTTTTCCTCCGTCACGCCGGCAGCAACTGCGGCAAGGATCTTTCGTTCAGCATCCAACAATGACGCCATGTCGGCCGACCGGATATCGATGGCAATACGTGCCTCGGCGGCTATTGCGTTCACGGCGGTTCCACCGACCACGGTCCCGACATTGAAAGTGGTCTTGGGACTGGAGGGTGTTCGTACGTCAGCGATCTTCGCGACGGCACGCGCCATTGCATGAATCGCACTCGGTTGTCCAAAAGTCACGTAGCTGTGGCCACCAGGCCCCTTGAAAGTCACCTCGTAACGATGACTCCCAACGCCGCTCGTCGTGATGGAACCGGTGGGATCCGGCTCCATGCCCACCATGCCATCGATGTCGGTGTGATCGCGGAACACGGCCTTGATGCCTCGAAGGTCGCCAAGTTCTTCTTCCCCCACGTTGGCGACGATCATCAGGTCACCGACGGTTTGGACGCCGAGATCATTGAGCACCTTGGCCCATGACAGGAGCACCGCCAGTCCCCGCGTGTCGTCGGAGATGCCGGGAGCGAACCATTTGCCGTCTCGCACCTTCACCGTGACATCGGTGCCTTCGGGAAACACTGTGTCGAGATGCGCGGAAACGAGCAGCTTCGGACCGCGACCAACGCCCTTGCGGATTGCGATCACGTTCCCCTCGGCATCGATGCGGGCGTCGAGACCTAGCGCCTTGGCCCGGGCCAGAAACGCCTCTGCACGCGCTTTTTCCTTGAACGGTGGTGCGGGAATTTCAGTCAACAGCTTCAAGTCCTGCAACGACCTCTCGTGATCGTCCTTGACCGATTGCAGGACACGTTGCATCACTGGCGAAGCCAGAACTCGGGCTATACCTTGGTCAACAGGCGGGTCGATTGACGGCGTCGCGGCTACGGGCTGGGCCTGGGCCAGATGGAGGCCAAGAACGATGGTGCTCGCGGCGACGCCGATCGGAACATGGCGGCCGAAGCGAAGTTTGAACATGCGACGTGCTCCTTGAAAACCACGAATTGTGTTTCGATCCATGGAAGGTCGCTTGGCATAATTCTGTCAGGCTCACAGTTTTGCTTACAGCCCATGTCCCAGTTTCTTCCTTCGACCCGAGCGCTGCAAATCTTCAGCGCCGTGGCCCGTCGACAAAGCCTCAGTCAAGCTGCGGATGACCTTTCCCTTACCCACAGCGCCGTCAGCCAGCAACTTCAGAAGCTTGAAAATCAACTGCGCCTGAAGCTGTTCACTCGCTCCGCTCGCGGTGTCACGCTGACCGATGCAGGCCGGTTCTTTCGTGACCGAATCGACGACGATCTCCTGCGACTTCAGGCTCACACGCTGGAAGTTTTGTCGCTGCGCCAAGGTGAGACTTCACTGGTCGTCGGTGTGGTGCCGGTGTTGGCAGAGCGTTGGCTGGTGCCTCGCCTCGGTGGATTCCTTGCGCGGCAGAAGCACGTGAGCGTCACGGTACGTGAGTTCCCGAACAAGCTCTACACGTACGAACCGCCTTTCGACGTTGCGCTCCACTATAGCGACGCAATCTGGCCGGGCACGAATCGGGAACCACTGATGAGCGAGTCGTGTATGGCGATCTGCTCGCCACACGTTCCGTTTGCAGAACGCGCAAGCGTCGGCGACTTCCGTCGGGTGCCACTCGTTCATCTGACCAATCGACCGCAGGCTTGGCAGCACTGGTTTGCGGATGCCAGGCTCACGCGCATTCCGCAAAATCCGTTGGCCGGGCATCGTTTCGATCTGTTCTCGACGATGCTAGAAGCGGTTCGTTCGGGAATAGGGTTGGCGCTCGTGCCCAACTATTTCGCCCAACGTGAAATCCTCAACGGCGAGCTGATTCAGGCACATCCGCACGTCCAGAAGCACACCCAGAGCTACTCGGTGTTCACAACACAACAATCGATGGCGCAGCCGGTCCCACTTGCCTTCATCCAATGGCTCCATTCGGAGTCCAACCGTTGATGGCAGGCAGGGATCATTGATTCGCGGCTGGCCCGCCTGCACCGCCCCAGCACTCATGGCCCCCTTCATGGACTGGTCAATCAGTTCCTTGGGGATCGACGGCAACGCCGCCGCGGCGGCCGCTGCCGCCTTCGTCGTCTTCCTGCTTGGTATACATGCTCTTYGTCGTCATGCTATGCCTCGCACACAAGCTTCCGGACTGGCTCGGCCTCGCCCACTTTTCTGCCTATGAAGTCGGGCAGTTTGGCAGGTTGGACAC
>NZ_JBFUCJ010000227.1:0-4063 GCF_056405295.1 Variovorax sp. P1_H2
CCCTCGGCCTGCACGGCATGACCGTCAAGGAGGAATACGGCGGCACCGAACTCGGCTACCTCGCGCACATCGTGGCGATGGAAGAGGTTTCGCGGGCCTCGGCCTCGGTCGGCCTCTCGTACGGCGCGCATTCCAACCTGTGCGTGAACCAGATCCACCGCAACGGCAGCGAGGCGCAGAAGAAGAAGTACCTGCCCAAGCTGGTGAGCGGCGAGCACGTCGGCGCGCTGGCGATGAGCGAGCCGAATGCCGGTTCCGACGTGGTCAGCATGAAGCTGCGAGCCGAGAAGAAGGGCGACCGCTACGTGCTCAACGGCGGCAAGATGTGGATCACCAACGGCGGCGACGCCGACACGCTGGTGATCTACGCCAAGACCGAGCCCGAGATGGGCGCCCGCGGCATGACCGCCTTCATCGTCGAGAAGGGCTTCAAGGGCTTCTCGGCCGGCACCAAGCTCGACAAGCTCGGCATGCGAGGTTCCAACACCTTCCCGCTCTACTTCGACAACTGCGAAGTGCCTGAAGAGAACGTGCTGGGCGGCGAGGGCATGGGCGCCAAGGTGCTGATGAGCGGGCTCGACTTCGAGCGCGCGGTGCTCTCCGGCGGCCCGCTGGGCATCATGGCTGCCTGCATGGACGCGGTGCTGCCTTTCGTGCACGAGCGCCAGCAGTTCGGCCAGAGCATCGGCGAGTTCCAGCTGATGCAGGGCAAGCTGGCCGACATGTACTCGACCTGGCAGGCCACGCGCGCCTACGTGTACGCGGTCGGCAAGGCCTGCGACCGCAGCGACCACGCGCGCACCTTCCGCAAGGACGCGGCCGGCGCCATCCTGTACTCGGCCGAGAAGGCGACCTGGATGGCCGGCGAGGCGATCCAGGCGCTGGGCGGCGTCGGCTACACCAAGGACTTTCCGGTCGAGCGGCTGTGGCGCGACGCCAAGCTCTACGAGATCGGCGCCGGCACCAGCGAGATCCGGCGCATGCTGATCGGCCGCGAGCTGTTTGCCGAGACGGCCTGAAGGAGGCGCGATGAACCCGCCGCTGAGCATGGCGCAAGGCGCCACCGACGTGCCGCTGATCGAGCAGACCCTCGGCGATTTCTTCGACGACATGGCCGCCCGCCAGGGCGACCATGAGGCGCTGGTCAGCGTGCACGAGGGCAAGCGCTACAGCTACCGCGAGCTGCAGCGCGAAGTCGACCGGCTGGCCAGCGCTCTGCTGGGCCTGGGGCTGGTGCCGGGCGACCGCGTCGGCATCTGGTCGCACAACAACGCGCCCTGGGTGCTGATGCAGCTGGCCACGGCCAAGGTCGGCATCGTCCTGGTCAACATCAACCCGGCCTACCGCAGCGCGGAGCTCGAGTACGCGCTCAACAAGGTGGCGTGCAAGGCGCTGGTGACGATGAAGAGCTTCAAGACCAGCGACTACGTCGGCATGCTGCGCGAGCTGGCGCCCGAGCTGGCCGCCGCGGCGCCCGGTGCCTTGAAGGCCGCCCGGCTGCCGCACCTGCGCAGCGTGGCCTGGATCGATGCGGCCGGCGACGAGGGCGAGCTGCCTGGGCTGCTGCGCTTCTCGGCGTTGCACGACAGCGGCGATGCCGACGATCCGCAGGTCAGCGCCCTCGCCAGGACGCTCAAGGCCACCGACCCGATCAACATCCAGTTCACCAGCGGCACCACCGGCTTTCCCAAGGGCGCGACGCTGACCCATCGCAACATCCTCAACAACGGCTTCTTCATCGGCGAATGCATGAAGCTGTCGCCGGTCGATCGCCTCTGCATCCCGGTGCCGCTCTACCACTGCTTCGGCATGGTGCTGGGCAACCTGGCCTGCCTCACGCACGGCGCCACCATCGTCTATCCGAACGACGGCTTCGACCCGCTCACGGTGATGCAGACGGTGCAGGCCGAGAAGTGCACCGGGCTGCACGGGGTGCCGACGATGTTCATCGCCGAGCTCGACCATCCGCGCTTCAAGGCGTTCGATTTCTCGACCTTGCGCACCGGCATCATGGCCGGCTCGCCCTGCCCGACCGAGGTCATGAAGCGGGTGGTCGAGCAGATGCACCTGCGCGAGATCACGATCGCCTACGGCATGACCGAGACCAGCCCGGTGAGCTGCCAGAGCTCGACCGACACGCCGCTCGAGAAGCGCGTGTCCACCGTCGGCACGGTGCAGCCGCACCTCGAGATCAAGATCGTCGATCCGGTCACGGGCGAGATCGTGCCGCGCGGCAGCTCGGGCGAGTTCTGCACCCGCGGCTATTCGGTGATGCACGGCTACTGGGAGGACGAGGAGAAGACCCGCGAGGCGATCGACGCCGACGGCTGGATGCACACCGGCGACCTCGCCACCATGGACGCCGAGGGCTACGTCAACATCGTCGGCCGCATCAAGGACATGGTGATCCGCGGCGGCGAAAACATCTACCCGCGCGAGATCGAGGAGTTCCTGTACCGCCATCCGAAGGTGCAGGACGTGCAGGTGGTCGGKCTGCCCGACAAGAAGTACGGCGAGGAGCTGTGCGCCTGGATCATCGCCAAGCCGGGCCAGAGCCTGAGCGCCGACGAGGTGCGCGACTTCTGCAAGGGCCAGATCGCGCACTACAAGGTGCCGCGCTACATCGAGTTCGTGACCCAGTTCCCGATGACGGTCACGGGCAAGATCCAGAAGTTCAAGATTCGCGAAGCAATGAAGCACCAGCTCGGGCTGGACGAGGACAAGACTGCATGAAGCTCGAGACCCAACTCAACGCCCGCTCGGCGGAATTCCAGGCCAACGCGACCGCGATGCGGGCGCTGGTCGACGACCTGCACGCGCAGTTCGCCAAGGTCGAGGCCGGCGGCGGCGAGGCGGCGCGCAGCAAGCACACGGCCCGCGGCAAGCTGCTGCCGCGCGACCGCGTGGCGCAGCTGCTCGACCCGGGCACGCCCTTTCTCGAGGTGGCGCCGCTCGCGGCGCATGCGATGTACCACGGCGCGGCGCCCGGTGCGGGCCTGATCGCGGGCATCGGCCGGGTCAGCGGCGTCGACTGCATGATCGTCTGCAACGACGCGACCGTGAAGGGCGGCACCTACTACCCGGTCACGGTCAAGAAGCACCTGCGGGCGCAAGAGATCGCCGAGCAGAACCGGCTGCCCTGCATCTACCTGGTCGACTCCGGCGGCGCCAACCTGCCGAACCAGGACGAGGTCTTCCCCGATCGCGACCACTTCGGCCGCATCTTCTACAACCAGGCGCAGATGAGCGCGCAGGGCATCGCCCAGATCGCGGTGGTCATGGGCTCCTGCACTGCGGGCGGCGCSTACGTGCCGGCGATGAGCGACGAGAGCATCATCGTCAAGAACCAGGGCACCATCTTCCTGGGCGGCCCGCCGCTGGTGAAGGCGGCCACCGGCGAAGTGGTGACGGCCGAAGACCTGGGCGGTGGCGATGTCCACACCCGGCTGTCGGGGGTGGCCGACCACCTGGCGCAGAACGACCTGCATGCGCTGGCGCTGGCGCGTTCGGCCGTGAAGAACTTGGGCGATAACCGGGCGCAAGCGCCCGGTCCTTCTGTGGTTCGCGCCCCCGCCTACCCTGCGGAGGAGCTCTACGGCGTCATCCCGACCGACACCCGCAAGCCCTTCGACGTGCGCGAGATCATCGCCCGCATCGTCGACGGCAGCGAATTCCACGAGTTCAAGTCGCGCTTCGGCAGCACCCTGGTCTGCGGCTTCGCCGAGATCGAGGGCATGCCGGTGGGCATCGTCGCCAACAACGGCATTCTGTTCAGCGAATCGGCGCAGAAGGGTGCCCACTTCATCGAGCTGTGCTGCCAGCGCAAGACGCCGCTGGTGTTCCTGCAGAACATCACGGGCTTCATGGTGGGGCGCAAATACGAGAACGAAGGCATTGCGCGCCACGGCGCCAAGATGGTGACGGCGGTGGCCACCGCCAACGTGCCCAAGTTCACGATCATCATCGGCGGCAGTTTCGGGGCCGGCAACTACGGCATGTGCGGCCGCGCCTATTCGCCGCGCTTCCTCTGGATGTGGCCCAACGCGCGCATCAGCGTGATGGG
>NZ_JBFUCJ010000228.1:0-4033 GCF_056405295.1 Variovorax sp. P1_H2
CATCCATCCAGTTCCAGAGGTCCACGGGATGGTGCGAATCAAGCGCGGTGAAAGGCATGATCGGCACCTTGCTGCAGTCCTTGAAAAAGACATTGCGATGCAGGTTCATGTTGTTCGGCGTTGACGTCCACTCGTAGGAGCAGAAGGTCGTGAACTTGCCTGGTTCGTTCGCCTTTTCGGCGAGCTCGGTGTTCTGCTTCCAGACCGTGCCCGCGACCTCCGGCGACATGAGCGACTTGACCGGCGGCCCGCCCATCAGCTTCACGACGTAGGTAAAGATCCTGTTCAACTCGGACGTCGAATTCGACTTGAGGATCATCGGCTGCGCCGCGGGCACCTTGCTGATCGGCGAGGTCGGATCGTTCGCCAGCCGGATCACGCCCACATACTCCGAATGGTCGGTGACACCCGCCCAGTCGAGCGGGGTGTCGATCTTGACGTCGTAGCCAGACGGGTGCTTGATGGCTTCGCCCTTGAAGTACTTGTACGCGTCGCCGGGATCGGTGCGGTTCCCGCCAAGCCAAGCGTCCAGCGACCAGCTCGTGTGAACGTGCGTCTCGCCGAAATACGCTTCGCGGTCGGGATTCCTCGTCTGGGCGATGGCTGGGGCAGCGGCAAGTCCATAGCCCCCCGTGGCGATCAGCGCGCCGGTCAAGGCGCGGGACAAAATCGAGCTCGGCAAGTTGCTCAGCATCGGGGGGCCTCGGAAGTTGTTCTGGTTAGGGATGTCGAGCCTTTTAACCCAAGCAACGCTTCAGGGGAACAGCCCTTTAGGGAAGGTCCGAGGCCCACGACCTGGCCGTCGACGTGCTTCGCGTGGTCAACGACATCCTGCAAGCCAAGGGGCTGATGCTGCGCACGGGCATCAAGGGCGCGAGTTCCAGGTCCGGACTGGCGGCTTGGGGCCCGGAGCTCACCCACCCGCGACCGGCTACAGTCGTGGCACTGCCCTAAAGGGCAGTTGTCAACCCATTGGGGCCGGTGTCATCATCGCGCGGGCCGCTGCAACGGTGCAGGGATCACGTTTCGCAAAGTACAAGATCAATCATGAACGCCGAACTTCCTTCTCTCTTGAAATGGGCAGCGATCGCCACTGCCGCGATGGCCTTGATGGCGGGCTGCGCCAGCAAGAACGATCCCGTGGCCCAGGCCGCAAAAGCCGACGCCGCCAAGGGCATCGCCGCGCCCGGCATCGCCGAGACCAAGGCCATCGCGGAGGAGGCCTTCATTTACGGGCTGCCGCTGGTCATGAACTACGCGGTGATGAACGAATATGCCGTGGACAAGAGCGGCCCGCAATACAAGGCGCCGTTCAACCAGCTGAAGAACGAGCCTCGCGTCTACACCTACCAAGACACAGCCATCATCACGCCAAACAGCGACACTCCGTACTCGTTTGCCTGGCTGGATTTGCGCGCGGAGCCGGTGGTGATTTCGGTGCCGGCGGTGGACAAGCGGCGTTATTACTCGGTGCAGTTGATCGATGGCAATACCTACAACTACGGCTACATCGGCAGCCGTGCCACCGGCAACGAGCCAGGCCACTACATGGTGGTCGGTCCCGACTGGAAAGGCGCCACGCCCCCTGGCATCAAGAAAGTCTTCACCTCGTCCACTCCCTTCGCCTTGACCGGCATGCGGACTCAGCTCTTCAATCCCAAGGACATGCCGAATGTGGTGAAGGTGCAGTCGGGCTACAAGGTGCAGCCGCTGTCCGCCTTCCTCAATCAGCCTGCTCCAGCGGCTGCGCCGGCGATCAAGTTCCTCCCCGCCACCACGGCCGGGATCAAGCAGAACTACTTCGAGTATCTGGACGCCGCGCTTCAGTACGTGCCGCCCACCCCGGAAGACAAGGAGCTAAGGGCCAGGCTCGCCCGCATCGGCATCGGGGCGGGCAAGACCTTCGAGTTCAAGGATCTTTCGCTCGAACACAAGGCCGCCGTCGGCCTGGGCATGAAGGATGGCGACGAGAAGATCGAGAAGTACCTGGCGACCGGCATGAAGGATGTCAACGGCTGGAGCGTCGGCTCCCTGCCAGGCGACCGCGCCTTCTACAACGGCAACTGGCTCAAGCGAGCCGCTACGGCCAAAGCAGGAATCTACGGCAATGACGCTGTGGAGGCCATGTATCCGTTGACTCGCGTTGATGGGAAGGGCGAGCCTCTAGACGGAAGCAAGCACGCCTACACATTGACTTTTCCGGCAGGCCAGCAGCCGCCAGTGAACTCTTTCTGGTCGGTGACGATGTACGACGGCAAGAGCCAGCTTCTGATCAAGAATCCGATCAACCGGTACCTCATCAACTCGCCGATGGTGTCGGGGATGAAGAAGAACGCCGACGGCTCGCTCACGCTCTACATCCAGAAGGACTCACCAGGCAAGGCGAAAGAARCCAACTGGCTGCCCGCTCCCGACGGCCCGATCTACCTGGTGATGCGCCTGTACTGGCCCAAGGAAACGCCGCCTTCGATCCTGCCGGCCGGTGCAGGAACGTGGAAGCCACCGGGAATAGTGGCGTCGAAGTAGCGTTCTGGAGTTCGCCCTGGAAAGGGGCATCTCACTGAACTGAGCGCCGCACGTGTCGGATTCGAGGACTGGCCCGACTTTCATTGCGGTCGCTCAGTGGCGCATATCGACAGCGCTTGCCTTTGACTTACGCCGCCAGCTGTGCGGAAGCAACTCTTCGATGCGGCTTTCCGCAAGCGATCGGGGCATCGCATTCCAACCGCTGTTGGAGGGCCTGGTATTCGTCACCCACCAGCGTGCCGCGCCAACTTCGCCGAGCATCGTTCGCTGCGCCGAGGATCGCCGATTGCACGATTCATGCTGTTTTTCGCACTTGCTCAGCAGATCGCTCGGGCAGTGGCGTAGCCATTGCCTGCCCATCGGCCAGTGACACCGGCAGCGTGAAGCGCAGGCTGGCGCCGCCACCCTCCACGCTCTCGGCCCACAGCCGCCCACCGTGTGCCTCGATCAGTGTGCGCGAGATCGACAGGCCCATACCCATCCCGGTCGGCTTGGTGGTGAAGAACGACCCGAAGATCTGCTCCATCCGCTCCTTGGGAATACCCGAACCGTTGTCGTTGACAGCGATCTCGACCGTCTCGGCGCCGCGATGCATCGCGGTGACCACGATGCTGCGCACCTGGTGTGCGGCTTCGTCAATGGCGTCCATGCCGTTGGAGATCAGGTTGAGCAGCACCTGCTGCAGATGGATGCGATCGCCGAGGACCGGCGGCAGAGGGTGCGCAACCTGCAAATGCACGCGAATGCGGCGCGCTGCGGCGTCGGGACGGACCAATGCGGTGACATTCTCCAGAAGGTCATGCACGTTCAGCGGCATGACCTCGACCTCGTGGCGCCGCAGCATCGCGCGCATGCGATCGATCACGGCACCCGCTCGCTGGTCATCGGCGAGGATGTCGTCGACAATCGCACGGATCTCCTCAAGGTCCGCCTGACCGGATTGCAGCATGAGCACGGCGGCTTCGGCATTGCGCAGGATGGCGCCCAGCGGCTGGTTGATTTCGTGGGCCAGAGCGGCCGCCAGCTGCCCCATCACGGACAAGCGGCCTGCGTGAGCGATCTCATGCCGCAGACGCAACATTTCCTGCTCGGCTTCCTTGCGTGCGGTGATGTCGCTGCAGGCGCCCCGACTGCGGACAGCGCGTTGGCGCTCGAACTCGAATTGTCCTTGCGCCGAGATCCATCGCGTGCTGCCATCGGAAGCGTTGACGCGAAACTCCGTCTGATAGTGGCCAACCCTATGCCTTCCCGCCTCGGAGAACGCCAGGCGAACCATGTGGCGGTCGTCGGCATGCACCTTCAACAGCACCGACTCCAGATCCATCGGCTCGCTCGGCGAAAAGTCGAACAGCTGCCGGGTCCTCGGGCTCGCCCAGAAGGTACCGCACGCGATATCACGCATCCAGAGGCCCAGGTTCGCGGCTTGCGTGGCGAGCGTCATGCGCTCCTCGCTTTCGCGCAACGCATGCAGCAGTCTCGCCGCGTGACGCACGTTGCGACTCAGTTC
>NZ_JBFUCJ010000229.1:0-3928 GCF_056405295.1 Variovorax sp. P1_H2
CCGCTGATGTCGAGGCCCTTGTTCTTGGCTTCGTCGAAACCGGCGATCAAGGAGCCTTGCGCGGGCCAGATCCAACCCACGTCCTCGTCACCGGAAGCGGCGGCCGGAGGGGTCGGCGAGGCAGTGACCGACGCGGCGGGCTTGGTTGCCGCGCTGGCGGCCGGGGCCGGCGTCGCGGCGCCCGCCGCCGCCGAGCCCGCTTGCGCAGTCGCTGCCGCTGCAGCTGCCGAAGAGGCAGGCGCGACGATCGGCTGCGCGACGGGCCGCGCATCGGCGGCCGAGGCCGTTGCGCCGGTCGGCGGAATCACGCGCAGGACCTGACCGACTTCGATCAGATCGGGGTTGTCGAGATTGTTCCAGCGGGCGATGTTCTGCCAGGTCTGTCCGGTCTCGATGCCGATGCGACGGATGGTGTCACCCGGTCGCACGGCATAGTAGCCGGGCTTGCCGTAGTTCTCGATGCCCGGCAGCGGCTTGCCCGATGCATCCGTGGTGATTGGAGGTCCACCGGGGACGCCGGAGCCGTTGGTCGTCGCGCCCGGTGCCTGCGTCATGGTGCCGCGGTCCTCGACCGGCACCGGACCGCGCGGTGCGGCACACCCCGCAATCACGAGCGCACTCACCAGCGAAACGCCGGCTAGCCAGCTCCGATTGCCAATACCCTGCATTGTTCTTTCCTTCAAGCAATTCCCGATTTTAGGGGGACAAAGTGGACCGCCTCAAGAATGCGGCGCTCGACGCCACGGGTGGTCTTGTCGATGACGACCAGCGCCTGACCGCCGGTCGCGGACTGGGTCGGCGCGACGATCCGGCCACCGACCGCCATCTGCGTGATCCAGGCTTCGGGCACGGCCTCGCCGCCCGCCGCGGCGATGATGCCCGCGTAGGGCGCGCCCTTCGGGTAGCCGACCATGCCGTCGCCCAGCATCAGATGAACAGTGGCCAGGCGGAACGAGCGCAGATTGACCCGCGCCCTCTCGTGCAGCCCGCGCAAGCGCTCGATGCTGTAGACCTCGGCCGCGACATGGCTCAGCACCGCCGCCTGGTAGCCGCAGCCGGTGCCGATCTCGAGCACCCGCCCGAGGCGTTCGCCGGGTTTGTTGGCCAGCGCCGGGGCGCCGAGCAACAGCTCGATCATTCGCGCCACCACGTTCGGCTTCGAGATCGTCTGGCCGAGGCCGATCGGCAGGCTGGTGTCTTCGTAAGCCTGGTTGACCAGGGCACTGTCGACGAACAGATGGCGCTCGACCGTGCCCATGGCGCGCAGCACCCGGCCGTCGGCAATGCCCTGGGCCGCCAGGCGCTGGACCATGCGCGCCCGCACCGCGTCCGACGCCATCGACGGGGTGGTGGGAACGATCGGCTTGACCGGCACCGCCGGCAGGCGCCCGCGCGGCGCCGCGGAAGCCGTGGGGCTCAGGCGTACCGGGAATCCGGGCCGTTGGCTTGCCAAAGTCAGCCCCCCGCCGAGCTGCGTGCGACGCGCGCCATGGTGTCGTGCCAATGGCCGAGATTCGCGTGGTCGGTGAGGTCGATCTGCAAGGGAGTCAAGGCGACGTGGCCCGCCGAGGTGGCGTGGAAATCGGTGCCTTCGCCGCTGTCCTTGGCCCCGCCGGCACCGGCGATCCAGTACATGGTCTCGCCGCGCGGGCTGTCCTGCGTGATGACCTTCTCGGCCGCGTGGCGGCGGCCCAGGCGACAGACCTTGATGGGCTTCAGCTCATCGAAGGGAAGGTTCGGCACGTTGACGTTGAGCAGGAAGGCATTGCCGTCGATCATCCGCTCGCGCTCGATCTGCTGGACCAGCCGCCGCGCAACCTGCGCCGCGGCATCGACATGCGCCCAGCCCTTCTCGATCTGCGAGAAGGCGATGGCCGGAATGCCGAACAGATAAGCCTCCATGGCGGCACCGACGGTGCCCGAATAGATCGTGTCGTCGCCCATGTTGGCGCCATTGTTGATGCCGGACACCACCAGGTCGGGCCGGTAGTCGAGCAGGCCCTTGAGGGCGATGTGCACGCAGTCGGCCGGCGTGCCGGTGACGTAGCGAAAGCCGTTGTGCGCCTTGTGCACGTACAGCGGCGCGGCCAGCGTCAGGGCGTTCGATTTCGCGCTGTTGTTGTGCTCGGGGGCGACCACTTCGACATCGGCGATGTCTTTCAAGGCGTCGTGCAGGGCGGCAAGGCCGGGTGCCTGGAAACCGTCGTCGTTCGAAATAAGTATCTTCATGGCGTCAGTCAGTGGCGGCGATTGTAGGCCGCGCCTACGTCACGGCAGGGACATGCGATGGCGGCGGCGCCCGCCTATCATGACCCGGATTTTTCGTTGCCCCCAGACTCATTCACAGGAGACACGAGCATGCACGCATGGCTCTGCGAGAACCCCATCGGCGTCGAAGCGCTGACATGGAAAGAACTGCCGACGCCCACCCCGGGCCCAGGACAGGTACTGATCGAAATCAAGGCCGCCAGCCTGAATTTTCCGGATCTGCTGATCGTTCAGAACAAATACCAGATAAAGCCGCCGCTGCCTTTCGTGCCCGGCTCCGAGTACGCCGGAGTGATCGCCGCGGTAGGCGAAGGCGTCACCCACCTGAAGATCGGGCAGAACGTCGCCTGCCTCTCGGGCACCGGCGGCTTCGGCACCCACACGCTGGCGCCGGCGGCTTTGTGCATGCCATTGCCCGACGGCTTCGGCCATGTCGACGCGGCGGCATTCATCATGACCTATGCGACCTCCTGGCACGCATTGATGGACCGCGCTCAATTGAAGGCCGGAGAAACCGTTCTGGTGCTGGGCGCGGCCGGCGGCGTTGGCACTGCAGCCATCCAGATTGCCAAGGCCGCAGGGGCCCGGGTCATTGCGGCGGCATCGACCGACGAGAAATGCGAGCTTTGCAAGTCCATTGGCGCCGATGCGGCGATCAACTACAGCACGCACGCGCTACCCAATGGCTTTCGCGACGCGATCAAGGCGGCGACGGACGGCAAGGGGCCGGATGTCATTTACGACCCGGTGGGCGGTGAATTCGCCGAATCCGCATTCCGCTCGATCGCCTGGCGCGGCCGTTACCTGGTCGTCGGATTCGCCGCCGGTCCGATTCCGTCGCTGCCCTTGAATTTGCCTCTGCTCAAGGGGGCCTCGCTGGTCGGCGTGTTCTGGGGCGATTTCGCAAGGCGCGAACCCAAGGCCAATACGCAAATGATGGCCGAATTGGCCAAGTGGTATGGGCAGGGCAAGATCAAGCCGGTGATCGACCAGACCCTGCCTATGTCGGAACTCCGCGCCGCCTATGCCCGCATGGGCTCGCGGGGTGTCAAGGGGAAGCTGGTGCTGGTCAATTGAGCTCGCCCCCAGGTTGGGCTCACTGCGTGTAGCCCGCCCACCCCCCTGTCGGGGGCAACACCAGCGGCCCGGCGAAGCCGGTTCCGCGGTGTTTCACCAACGGGCCAGGCTGCGCCGGCCTTGGAATGCGAAAAAGCCCGCAGATGCGGGCTTTTTTGTGGCCGGGAGAAGGCTGGGCTTACTTGATCTCGAAATCGGACAGGGACTTGCCGGCGGTCAGGGCTTCGGTGATCCAGCGCGGCTTGCGGCCGCGGCCACCGGACCAGGTTTCGCCGGTAGGGCTGCGGTATTTGGCGGCGCTCTTGGGTGCCGCCGCGCCCACGCTGCGCTTGCCGCCGCGCACGCCGAGCTTGAGATCGCTGGCGGTCAGACCGTATTCGGCAATCTTCTTGCGGACTTCTTCGATGACGCCAGCCCGCTCCTGATTCCGCAGATCCTCCGCTTGCTTCCGCAATTGCGCGATCTGCTCATCGTGCTTCTTGATCTGGGAATTGATGTCGGCAAGGGTTGAAGCCATCTGTGCTTATCCTCTAATTGGAAAGCCAAAATTCTAATTCAAATCCAAATTGCCGCAAGCAAGCCC
>NZ_JBFUCJ010000230.1:0-3899 GCF_056405295.1 Variovorax sp. P1_H2
GTCCTCGACCACCATGAGTGCTCCGACCTCGTAGTCGGACAGGAGTTGGAGCGCCTCCAGCACGGTGGCGTTCGGATCGATCCGCCAGGGGGCAGAGTTGCGGCGCTTGAGGAGTTCGGAGACGGGTTTCATGGGCACTCTCCATGGAAGGGATGACGTCGACTCGCAAGAGCCGCGCCCGTCAGCGTCCTTGCGAGGTGCCCGCTAGCTCCAGCGCCCCTGACGGGCCTTGCGTTTGATGTCCGCTGCAAACAGCGGCGCCTCTTCCTCGTTATGTGCATGGGCAACGTAGTGGTCAGACAAGTGGTCAGTGCGCACGCGCTTCAATGCCTCGTCACTGATCGAGGCGCCCTGCCCTGCTTTTGCTGGTGGCACCAGGACGGCGCTTGAGCACGCCCAAGACGGGTTCAAGAGCCCGTTTCGCCGGTGCTATGGCCCCTGCACAGGGTGGGACCGTTCCGCGCTTCCTGCGGGTCGCTAAAGCATTCGAGCGCGGAGGTCTCGAACTCCTTGTGACGCCGCAGCCGCCGGTGGCCGATCACCATGACCAATCCGCCGCGGGACAGCTTGTGCGAGACCGTTTCGAAAGCGCCTTCCGCGGCACCTGACTGACTAACCTCAACGCCCGCCTGCGGCCTTTCGCAGCAACTCGGCGATGCGCGCGTCGAGTTCCGAAGCGTTGATTTCGACCCTCGCATTGACGTCGACCGCGGAACGGTCGCCGTAGCTCCTGGGGTTCACCGCCCTCGCCTCGGTGCTTTCACGCAGCACCCAGTGGATGTGGCCCGCCGACTATCCACCGATGCTGGTCGACGAGCGGCCACTCGACCTCGACCAGCGTTCCGTAATGCAAAACACCAACGATCGGTAACCGGGTTGTCCGCAGGGCGAAACCGATCCCGAAGCCCCCCGATCGGATAATTGATCCATGGTCTCGAGGGCGCCTGCCAACTGCAAATTGGCGCCCCATCAAGCAACCTTGTCTGAGCACCAGACGCCCACCAGATCCACCCCATTCACGACTTCTTCTGAAAGCCGCGCATGAAGAATCCGACAGCCCCAAAGAAGATTGATCCCAGGCTCCAGCCGCCGTCCGGTCGCCTCTTGAGCTTGGTACAGGACCAATTCATCGAACTGATCGCAGCCGTCAAGATCCTGGGCTGCGGCCTGGTGTCCGAGGTCGACCTGACGATTCACTTCAAGAACCAAACCGGGATTCACCACCTCAAGGAGATCCTCTCTGCATCTACTATCCGCAGCCGCGGCATCAAGACCCAGCGGCCCAACGAGAGGATTCTGGAAGGTATTCAGCGCCAAAGCATTGCGTTCGCCGATTGCCTGATGGAGTTCGGCGAGGAGAAGACCCAGGACATCGACCTGGTCGTGCGCTACACCAACGGAACCGCGTTCACCTACTGCCTGTCGGCCGAAGAGGAGGAGGCGCTTCTCGGGGACGTCGACGAGGATTGAACGTGCGCGACCCGTAGCCGGCATCTTCCAGCACGGCGGCATCCTCGTCGGATCCCACGCATCTTGAGCGGTGCCCGACGACACTGTTGGGGACGTTATCCGAGCCGAGCCATACGAATGAAGTGACGCCAAACGGAGCGATCGAATGACCGATAGACAGTTGCTCACCATGGAAGAGCTGGGAGCCTGGTTCACCGACCAGATCGTGAAGCGAGAGGACTGTGAGGGCACCAGGGTGTCAGTCAGGTACAAGCTGGCCCAACCGGACGCCGAAGGGGTCAACTGGTCGGAACTGACGTTCTTCCCCGGGCCGCGGGCGGCAAGTGAAGAGATCAGCGACCTGCTGCAGCTCTTGATCGCCGAAGCGCGCAAACGCTTCAACGTGAAATAGTCTCTACGTCTCGAGTCGCGAACGGTCGGCCTCGAGCGGCGCCTCCAGGGCCTGAGCGGTGCCTGGCTTGGCCGTGCTCGAAGTCGATCGGCCGGCCGGTCCAGAAGCAAGCGCCGCCCTGCTCCCAACCAACGCGCCAGAGGTCTACGGCGCGCAGGCTGAAATTTCATGCCGCGCTCCCGCGCGCGGCGTTTGGCGTACCGGGCGAAGCTGTGGAACTCGGCCCGGTGCTTCAAGGTGCGAGAGGCCCCTCGCGAGGCCCCAGAGCGATCACGAGACCCGACCATGGATACAAAGTGCTGTTCGTCCGCACAAGCGAACTCGTACAGCGGCCGCGGGCCGCGCGCCGCGACCTGCGCCTGTCGGGCGAGGTTGGCCAAGCTCGACCGCTTCGACCTCCTCATCCTCGCGATGTCCGGCACTTCGCCGCGCTCAAGGGTCAACGAAAAGACGCCATTAATGGTGGAGAGTGAGGCCGAACAACTTRCTGCCGTCGATGGCGACGATGCGACTGCTCGTTCGATGAGCACCGCAATGAAAGCCAAGCAGAATGCGGCTCCGGCGATATGCTCACTCGGTTATCCACAGAGTCATGCACCGCTTAAGGGGAAAACAAAGTCTTGACTTTCTTGTTTTGGTGCAGCGCACAATGTCCCTTTCTCATTTGGACAAAGTCCGGATCCTCAAGAAGCTGGGCACCTCCGACTGGAACCTGGACGCGATTCCCTTGGCGCGCCAAGCAGGCCTACGCGCAGGCCATCGCCAACCGCCCTCCTTCCGAATCGCGCCGGCGCAATGACCGCACGCAAACGCTGGAGATCATCTGCTCTATGCGTGTGACCTTGCTGGAACTCACCGACACCGTGCTGTTCCTGGCCGGGCGGGGAGTCAACGACCTGGTGCGCCGCGCGGCCGGCAAGGTGCAGACCAGACGCGCCGGCAGCGCCGCCGACTACCGGGCCCGACTGGTCGCCATCAAGGAGGCCCTCAGGAACGTCGCCATGACGCCCGAACAGCGCCTGGCCGCCATCGAGCAGATCCTGCCCGATGACGCTGACCCGACTCCCCTGAGCGCCGCTGCGCTGACGCGTCGCCTGTTGACCGACGAACACGCCGGCGTACGGGCGCTGCCCGACGGCCTGTGTGAGCTTGACTTCGAGGGCCAGCCCAACGATCTGGCGTTCGGGCAATGGCAGGCCTTGCGCGCCCTGCGCGCGCGCAGGGCGACGAGCTTGCCTGTCGGCGACCAGCAGCCTCCTACCAGCAGCGCTTGGAGCGCCCTGGTCGGCGACCCGGATCGCCAGCGCGCCTTCAGAGCCTTCGAGGCCAGCACCATGATGTCGATGCGCAAGGCGCTGCGCGGCGGCAGCGTCTGGCTGGCCCACAGCGCGAGCTTCCGCGACCGGGACCGCATGCTGATCCCGCTTGAAGAATGGAAACTGCATCGGCATCACCACATTGCGGCGCTGGGTCACACCGCTTCGCCTGACGCCTTTATGGAGCCATTGCTGGAGAACATCCGCGTCGGCTTGGCCAGCGTTGCCGACGCTCTGTCCGACGGCAAGCTCAGCATCGATGCCGACGGAACTTTGCACTTACCAGCCCTGGAGGCGCTGGACTGCGAGGTGGTCCCCAAGCGCGCTGGCAAGGCCATCCTTGATGCGATCGGCGAGCAGCAGTTGCCCGACATCCTGCTTGAGGCCGACGCGGGCACCGGCTTTAGCGAAGCGGCGAGAACTACGAGCAGACCTTCTGGTGCATGCTCAAGGCCGGCGGCCGCGTGGGCCCGGACGCCGGCCTGCGGCTGGCGACGGACGGCGTCCGCTCGGTTGCCGAGCAGCACTTCGATGGCTCTCTGAGGCTAGAAGCATCGCACCATCCTTCAGGGCGGTAGATCCGTCGAGTTCATTCTGGTACAGGCAGGAATGAGATACCGAAGGCCGCGCGAAAACACAGTCCGGTCCTTTGGCCAGCCCTCATCAAATGGGATAGAGACAGCGGCTCAATTGAGGCCTATGCTGCACTGCAACGCAGATCC